>JABXGU010000451.1 GCA_016550415.1 archaeon
AGTATGAAGTAATATAGTAACGCTTCATTCTCTTTCTCTTCTCAAACTTAGTTTTTCAATAAATTAATGCGCTCTCATGGACTAAGAGAATAATTACACAGAATGAGAAAATTATTAAACCTGAAGAGACCAATAAAACCAAAGAATTTACTCAATACAGATTAGAGAACTTCGATATAAAAAAAGAGCGTGTTCAAATCTAAATAATAATGGTCATGAGCTGAATTACTATGATTGAACCTGACAGTCAAACATTTAGTAGTTACTTCTTTTTCTGGGGAGGGCAACTGGTCTCGTTAGCTGGCACAAATATCGTTAATTTCAGCTTAACTTGGTGGATTACAGTTCAAACAGGGAGCGCGTTTCTACTTGGGTTGTCTGCGTTTTTTGGTTTTGGCAGTTTTATTTTGATAACACCTGTTGCTGGTGTATTGGTGGATAGGTGGTCCCGAAAAAAAATCATCGCATCCGCAGATAGTCTCCTGGCACTTTTGAGTTTCATACTCGTCATTTTATTCACATTAGGTATTGCTAACATTGTACATGTCTTACTCATCCAATTGATTTCGGGTATGTTGAATGCGTTTCACCGAATGGGAGTTCAAGCTATCACTCCAATCATGGTTCCCCACAAACATCTCACACGGATGAATAGTGTTCAATATTTTGCCACAAGTCTAATTCAAACAGTTGGTCCTCCCATCGGTGCACTAGTGTTTGTAATTCTCCTTGGGAATATGGGGCAAATTCTGATGATTGACATTGTCACTTACTTGATCGCCATTGTTCCAACGCTGTTAATATTCATCCCTGCAGTGAAGATTAGAAAGGCAACAGATAAGCCATCCTTTAGGCAAGAATTCAGTGAAGGATTGACTTTCCTAAAACAGCGGCACGGACTCCTCACACTTCTGATAGTTTTTGCCATCACTAATTTTCTTTTGCCCCCAGTGACAGTGTTACTTCCTCTCTATAGTACTGTTAATCTTGCCGGAGGAGATGAAACCATCGCTGTGCTATTTCTTGCTGGGCTAATGTCATTATTTAGTCTAAGTGTGATGGCTATGTCAGCGGTGATTACTGTCTGGGGTGGTTTCAAACGTAACATCATTGGAGTTTTCATAGGCATCTTTGCTGGTGCCACCGGAATCTTGGTACTAGGATTAACACCACCAGGAATGTACTGGATAGCAGTAGCAGGAATACTGCTAATGGGCCTAACAATTCCAGTTGCAAATGTTTCAAGTCAAACAATCTGGCAAAAAGTGGTTCCCCCGGAAAAAATTGGACGGGTCTTCTCAGTGCGAACAACCATTGCTCAATTCACAGCTCCCTTCGCCTTTCTCCTAGCAGGCGTGTTAGCAGAATTCTTTCCAATACCTCTACTATTTGTGGTTTTTAGCACGACATTAATCATAATCCTAATCCTAGCATGGATATTTACCAGTCTTTCCAAAATCGAACAACAACTCGAAATAACTATGAACAAAACTCAAGAGGACACAGCTGACGAGAAGGAGGAAATCGCAGATTAAAATCAACCTATACTAAGGTAAATGGGGCTAATCAGGTTTCTTTTAAGCGCATTTCAGCCGTATGTCCACAATAGGGGCATTTGGCTTGTAATGGACCCACCCAATCAACTTCTTCCCAGTTAAGGGGTGCCCCACATTCAGAGCATTCCTTGGGAAGCTGATACAGAAGTCGTTGTGTCCTTGATATTGGGGGGTGTGGCGTCGTCTTTGGCATATCTGTAGATGGAAGGGTTATAGGTTCAGTGGGCTGTGTTCTAATTGCAAAAATGAAAATACCTCCAATGGCAAGAATTAGAACTATAATAATTATTATCGGTACAAGCCCCATTAACCCAGGTTCTAACACTGTTTCCTCAATGACATTGATGGTAATCTGGGTTGACAATTCATTACTGTTCGTGTCATTTACAAAGACCCGAACTTGATAAGAGCCAAAGCTTAAGATATCCTTACTTCGAAGCACAGCCCACCTAAAATACACTAAAACTGTGTCGTCGTCAATTAATTCATACCCTTGACCATAACCCATGTCTTCGATTTCAAAGTACGTTGGATCATCAACCCACCAGCTATCAAGTTCGTCTATTACAACATACAATCTACAAGACCAGTCAGATTCTTCGTACAACGATTCCGAATCAGGTAGATCCCCAAACCAACGAAGCTCTTCATTCTCACAAACAAACAATTGCACTAATCCATCAAATCCGGTGCTAACATCTTCTTTTCCTGTCGACCCAGCCGAGTCACCCCAAACATTACCAGCGGCATTTAAGGTCAAAGAAAATCCCTGAATTATCAGAACCATAACAAAAAATAACAGAACCCGTCTTCGGACCCAAACCCAATCCAACATGCAAGATTTCCCTAATATATGCAGTCAAAATTAGCCTAAAAATGCTTTACTAATCAAAATTTATCCACAAATTTTCATGACAATCCGCCGCTCACCCTTACTCTTCCGCAAATAAATACGAGTCTGAGCAGCATGAGCAACAATATGACTACCAGTTAGACGATCCGGTCTAATAGTGAATTCATTTAATGATGTGTATTTTTTCACAACATAGACTACAAAATTAGAGTCCACTTAATTTTCCATTGATTTGAACATCTTAAATTATCATAAGGTGAATATTAGTGAATTTTTGGGGTCTTGAGTATATCTGGTATTTTTGTATAATTATTGGTAGCTTCGCACTAACACTAATGGCTGATGCGGTGCGAGTTCCAAAGCACTCCTCCTCATTCTTTTGGCAACACTGGTGGCACACCCCCCTCCTAGTATACACCGCAATCGGAGCATATTGGCCATTCTCATTAATCACCTACTTGGGTGGAACAATTTATCACATCCTCATCCAGGAAGCCATAGCCACTAGCTTAGCTTATTCCCTTATAACCATCATATGGCTCCACCTCACAAGAACACCAACAAGTCCACAAACCAAAGATAGAAGCAAAAATCAGATGGCAACTGACATAACAATCCTAATTGGAACAATAGTCTCCTTCACAGGCCTATTCCCTTACATCCTATACTTCCTGGGAATTAAGTACATCTTCAACATCCTGCCACTCATCGCAGTCCCACTCCTCTTCTATGCAATCCCAACTGGACTAGCCATCTACCTAGCTGGATTCCTTCTCAAAATTCAGACACACTATACGATGACAATCAAATCCAATAAACCCAAACTAACAAACGATTAAGCATCTGCAATACCTGCAGCAACAATAGTGAACAGCGCCTCGCCCTCAGGCAAATACGGCGAATCAATCAAAGTCATAATAAAGGGATAAAAGCTTGAATGAGAAATAATACTAGATAACAATTAGTGGAATGGTGTGATACAATTGTATGTGTATGATAGTCCTGTCGCTGGGTATTGGATTCTCTTGATAATCTGTAGTTTTACACTCACACTATTTTTACATTGGTTGGAGCGGGATAAAGAGAAGGGGTGGCTTTTTTTGGAGAATTGGTGGCATTCTCTCATCCTTTTACTTATTACATTATTTGCCGGCGCTGCAATTGGTTTTGCCTTGGGAATATTGTTGTACGCTCCATGGCCCTACTCATTTGAAGGATTAAGTTTGTGGTGGCTAGCTTCTTTTATCTTAGTCCATTTCTGTTGGTGTATCTGGCGGCTAGGATTTTTCAAATTAAGAAAATAAAAGAGAACTCATTCCATCCTACGATTCTTCTATGCATCAGCAATGCCAGCCGCTACAATAGTAAACAGCGCCTCACCCTCAGGCAAATACGGAGAGTCAATCAAAGTCGCAATACGACGCTCACCCTTACTCTTCCGCAAATAAATACGAGTCTGAGCAGCATGAGCAACAATATGACCACCAGTAGGCCTATCAGGCGCCCCAAAAAAAACGTCAGGTTGGGCATGAACTTGATTACTAGTGACGACTGCTATATTATGTACCTCTGCTAGTCGTAGTAGGTCGTGTAGGTGTTTGTTGAGTTTTTGTTGTCGTTCTGCTAGCATTCCTCGTCCGAGGTATTCTGCTCTGAAGTGTCCGATGAGTGAGTCGACGATGAGGAGTTTGACTTCTTGGAATTGTGGGTTGTCTTGGATTTGTTGGACGAGTAGCATTTGGTGGTCGCTGTTGTAGGCGCGTCCGACTAGGATGTTTTTGAGGGCTTGTTTGGGTTCGATTTGACGGGTTTGTGCCATGTTGATGATGCGTTCGGGGCGGAATGTGCCTTCGGTGTCTATGTAGGCGGCTTTTGCTGTGATGCCTCCTTGTTCCTTTGGGATTTGGACATTGACGCAGAGCTGGTGGCAGATTTGGGTTTTGCCGCTGCGGAAGGCGCCTGCGAATTCTGTCATGGATCCAGTTTCGATGCCGCCTCCGAGTAGGGCGTCGAGTTCTCGGCTGCTTGTTGTTATGCGTTCGATTGTTTGGCGTTTTTTCCAGAGTTTGTCTGCAGTTTCAATGCCGATAGAGGCAAGGCGTTGTGCAGATTCAATGATTTTTTGGGCAGTGGCTGCTCCTATGCCGGCTAGTCCTGTTAGTTCTTTGACGGTGGCTGCGGCGATGCCTTCTATTGTGCGGAAGCCGCAGTCTTCGAGTTTTTGGGCGACGGTGGGTCCGATTCCGTCTATTTGTTCAAGTTCCGAGGGCATGTTCTATCCATCCCATTGCTTGTGTGCATACCAATTTTTTATGAACATGTAGGCGGGTTCTGCTCCATGTTTTGGTTTGTTATTTTTGTGGAGTCTGTTTCCCGGTGGGTTTGTGTGTTGTGTTCCTTATTTAACGTAATGGTTGTAGAGAAGTGTCCTGCCCACCTGTACTTCCTTTTTCTTGTTTGTTGTGCTTTAAATGGTTTTGACACCCCTTTGGACAAGTGAAAAATCAGTGATTGATATTGGTCTGGTCTTGTATAGTTCTAGCCAGATTAATTATCAAGAAGACTGTTGAGCCCATACTTCTGTATGGCTTTTCTTGTTGGTTTTCCGTCCGAGTCGCATCCGCGGAGGTGATATAGTTCGGTGAGGCTATCTTCAAAGTCTTGTTGGCTGACAAAGGCTGTAAGTCCTTTCATAGGACCGTTTGGTATTGGTTCTTCCATATGGCGTGGGGGTAGTCTGTCATAGAAGCGTGGGGATTCCTCATATTCTCGTATATTGAATAGGCGAGCTAGAAGCCAGATTCGAGAAGCGATATCTCTTACTGTTTCTTCTTTGGCTTGGACACCGGTTGTAGTCTGATAAATCTGGGCGCAATCTTGAATCGTCAATTGTGGACTAATGGAGTGGGTGAAGTGGCAGATAATAAGTGAGTCCTTTAGAATTTTCAAATCCTGTTGTTGTACAAGAGAGGGCACTACTTGGCGAGCACTTTTTTCAGGGACGTCCCTTGTTACTGGCCAACCCCTAAGATGGCTGGCACCAGCTGCAGCTGTAGCGAAGCTGAGTCCTAGTCCAAGTTTACCTCTGGGATCCCAAGCAGGGAATTCTAAACCTTTCACATGAACTGCGAGTCGTGCGGCTTCTGGTCCGATTCCTTGGGCAAAATCTTGGCTGCCTTCTGCGAGGAGGTTTCCGAGTCCGTTCCGGCTTGCGATTTTTTGTATTAATTTTAGTGCTCCCTTACCGTCTCCAAAGCGGATTCCTTCTGCCTGTTCTTTTACTGGTAAGAGTTCACGTTCGGTAAGTTCCATTAGTAAGCCAATTATGTTGCCCGTGCTGATAGTATCTAAACCTAGGATGTTGCAGAGATGGTTGATTTGTATAATCACCTCTGTGTCTGAGAGACCTAGGTTACCACCAATCATTCCCAGTGTCTCATATTCTGGCAGTGCTACATCGCCTGTCGATTCATATGGTATCCAAGGGAATTCTTTCTTTATAATCCAAGCACAACTGATAATGCATCCTTCACAAGGTCTGCGTCTAATCTGATTCTCTATGCTTGCTTCCAGATTATCTGAGGTGAGCTTTGTGTATTCTTCAAAATGTGTGGTTTGATAATTGTAGGTGGGAAACATTCCAGCTATATTGGCATACTCGACGAGCCAAGGTGTTCCATGGTAGTGCAGCGAATGCTTCTTTTGTTTGGCTTTTCGCGCTCTTGCAGTTAATTCCTTGACAAGTGCTAATTCTTGATCAGTGTCAGGCGTTGGGCTGAACCCAGGTGATCCCCTTATTGTTATTGCCTTTAGTCGCTTAGCTCCAAAGACTGCCCCTAGTCCGCCACGGGCAAAGTTACGGAAGTAGTTATGGGTTAGACATGCAAAGCGAACTAATTTTTCTCCTGCAGGACCAGTGGATAGCACGCTTATTTTGGGGTCTTTTCTTCGAAGTGCCAGTTCCACCTCATGTGTGGTTTTTCCCCAGAGCTGTTTTGCATCCTTGATTGCAGTTTCTTCTGGACTTATTTGAAGCCAGACAGGTTTCTCTGCCTGTCCCTGTAAAATGAGCATATCGTATCCTGCTCGTTTTAACTCTGGACCCAGTTGACCCCCCATATTGCTATCGATATAGAGGTTGGTTAATGGGCTTTTTGATACAGCGGCACAACGACCTGTTATGGGCACTCGCGTTGCCTGAGCTGGACCAGTGACCAAGAAGAAACGGTTCTCTGGACCGCGAGGATCGGCTCCTGCTGGAACCTCTTTGTATAAATAATAGGTTCCAAGTCCTTTGCCTCCCATAAACTGTGTTAATATATCCGGTGCAATGGGTTCATCGGCAAGTTTGTTGGTAGTTAAATCTACCCGCAACAGCTTGCCAATCCAACCGTACACTTGTATCAATCTCCAGAGTACAAATCATCATGAATGATGTATAAGTCATATATCTGTAATGTCTAAAACTCATTTTTCCACCTGAAAACATTAACTATTAGTCTATAAAAAAAGTTTATTGCAAATGTAAATGAACCATTATTTCTTCTCTGTTACTTACATTCTTGGTCTTTTTTCCTCAATGGCAAGTCATTTAAGGAATAAGATTTCCAAATAGGGCGTATCGTAGCTCAAGCTACGGTAAAAAAATACACCAAGAGGTATAAATTAAATTGGAGCGAAAAATTGCTTTACAGTTACTAACAGTTGTTATGCTCTGTGCACTGATGCCTTTTCTTCTAACTCCCTACAATGTTAAACCAATGGACTTAAGTGACAAGGCTCCTGTCTGGGAGGATTTTGATCCCACAGGTCCTTATGCTGATACTGTTATCTTCAAAGTTATTGCTGGTCAGGATGTACAAGTGGCTGCCGTGCGAACAGGCGAAATCGACATTCTCACTGACTTCATTGATGA
>JABXGU010000452.1 GCA_016550415.1 archaeon
ATGTGCTGCCGCCAGAGTCACAGCAGAATATGGTCTTTCAACAGTGATTTTTGACAGTCGTTCTAAAGTGGGGGTTCCAATTCAATGCGGGGAGTACCTTCCAACTCCAAATGAAATAAGGGATTTATTACCTCATTCTCCTCGTGCACCAAAGCTAGTCAGTGTTAATAGTGATTATGTGACCAATCAATGCTCTCATTTGCGATTGTTTTCACCACACGGAAATGGTTTCGAGTTTGCCTTGAAAGCAAATATTATCAACCGTACCCTCTTTGATCAACAGCTTGCGCATCAAGCTGAGGAAGCTGGGGCTAAGCTACACTTACAATCAACTGCAATTAAGCGAACTAGCAATAACACACTTATTATCAACAGCAAAAAAACAGGACGAACTAACGTTCGTGCACGAATTGTGATTGGAGCAGATGGGGCTCAATCACGTATTGCTCGATCAATTGGCATGGTATATACTAACAAAGCTCAGGACTACTCAAAAACAGTTCAATTTGTGATGAAAAATGTGGACAGTGATCCTGATTTTACAGAGATGTATTTTGGGAGTCAAATTGCTCCAGGGGGTTATGCGTGGATAATTCCAAAGGGGGATTCTATTGCTAATGTTGGTCTTGGTTTGCGTGAATGCTTTGGTGCAAATAATGTTCGTGCACTGGATTATCTGCAGCGGTTCATAAGATTCCATCCTATTGCTTCAGCTCAACTGAAAAATGCTAAAATTATCAGAAGAACTGGGGCAATTCTTCCTGTTGGTGGCCCGTTAAAGAAGACTTATTCCGATTCAGTACTTCTTGCTGGCGATGCTGCGGGACATGTGATGGCGTCAAATGGTGGGGGAATCCCAACTGCACTTGTTGGTGGAGACATTGCTGGGCATACAGCTGTGAAGCATTTAGATGAAGAAGTTCCTCTATCCTGGTATGAAGAAACATGGAAGAAGGAGATTGGATCAGAGTTATTCTCTGCATTATTGATTTTGCGTATTGCAGACCAGGTCATGATTTCAGATAACTTGACTAATCTATGTATGCGTCTAGCTGGAATTCGTTATATGAGACATCTAATCAGATGCCGATTACCATGGCCAGTAAACTTTGCATCAAAGAGTATTGTCAAGATTATGAAGAAGCTAGTTTGAAACAAGACCTAGACTAATCTAGAGTATTTATTCCTCGGTTCAAAGCAGAAATATGTAAGATTTGTGACATTCCATCTTGAAATGTAAAATATTTTATTATAAGTATAATTTTAGATATTTATAATAGCAATAATTTAAAATAACAGTTAGAGAGGACACTGCCACCTTAATATTTTAGAAAAAGGGATAACTATGAACACTAAACAATGGACATTTCTGTTGTTGGCTATTATCGTTGATGTGATTCTTGGAGCAATCGTCCTTCTAACGCTGGGACCTGATTGGCTAATTCCAGACACAGCTTTGCTTGTTCCAAACCTCAACCTTATCGTAGCACCTTTGCTTGGTATCTCAATACTTCTAGTTCCAACTCTGTTCTTCTTTAGGCTTGGTTGGGCAGAAAAAATCACTAATACAATGCTCGCTCTCCCTCTTCGTCTAGGACTCGCATACGAATTCCTCCATGGAGGTCTTGGAAAACTCCTCGACCCCACATACTTAGCTTCTCCAGGAATTCTTTATGCTGGTGGAGGGGCTCAAAGTCCTTGGGTACGAGAATTCTTGTCCCTCCTCGTGGCTAACTATGCGTTTTGGTTAAGTCTGATCGCCATTGGTGAATTACTCGTCGGTCTTTCTCTACTACTTGGTGGATTCACTCGTATCGGTGCTTTCGGTGGTATTCTATTGCAGTGGACTTTCCTCTTTTTGCTTGGCTGGCTCAGCGTCTCGACATTTGGAATCAACTTTCTTGGCTCGTTAGCCTTCTTTATAGTTGGTGCACTTCAAGCTGGAAGGTTCCTGGGGATAGACCAATTTCTGGGTCCAAAATTAGAAGAATCGCAGAATCAGATTATCAAAGGTATTGCATGTCTAACCTGATTTCTCTATCATGAGAGAACATGGAGGAAGGTAAAAAACCAATATCCTTCCTCCACACCTTCCTTTATCTTAGCAGTGTTTTCAAGAGAATTAATGAAGGCGTAATCTCTAATAGGGACCTACTCATCAGAATACTACCTTAAATCGAGATGAGATTTCTACATGCCAAAAAGTAACTCTGCTCTAACGGAGACCAATCAACGTAGTAGCAATAATCATAGGTCATCTGAAATACCATTTGATAACCAATCAATGGGACAAGATGCAAGTTCCGCTTCGTCTCCATTACAGAGTCAAGATTTACAAAAACTAATGATTCTCATTAACCAAGAAATACAACAATACCTACAGGAGGACAAAGGTGAACCTCAAATTCTGTATGAAGCTGCTCATCACCTGATTATCGCTGGTGGAAAACGGCTGAGATCTCTATTAACACTACTTTGCTGCCAGGCAGTGAATGGCGATACCGAGAAGGTTCTGCCAATCACCGTTGCTACTGAATTATTGCAAACTGCAAGTTTAATACATGACGACATTATTGATGATGATGAGATGCGTCGTGGTGTCCAAACGGTGCATCGAAAATTTGGCAAAGACCTTGCTATTCTAGCTGGGGACCTACTAATTGCCCAAGCCTTTCGAATAGTAGGACTACATGGGACAAAGGAACTCATTGTCCATTTGGGATCTGGAGGTATCCGAATGTGTGAAGGCGAAGCAGCCGACCTGTCAATGAGTGTCGATAAAACATCATCGTTCAATAAACAAGAGTACATTAGCATGATTAAACGTAAGACCGTTGCTTTCATGAAATATGCAGCAAAGATAGGCGCCATCATGGGCGGAGCTACTGAAGATCAGCAGCAAGCACTAATGCGCTATGCTGAAATGTTGGGTTTTGCCTTCCAACTTCGTGATGATATTCTAGATGTAAAAGCAACATTACTAACAGCTCAGAAGTCTATTCTATCTGATTTGCGCTTACAACGTGGTAACTACCCTGTTATCCATACACTTGAAGTATGTTCAAAACAAGACCACCATCGGTGCACACAAGCTTTTGCTGAAGGAAACTTGAAGGTCGTCCTCGAAGTTCTCGACGAGACAGATGCTATCCAGCACACCCATGAAATGGCTCAAATTTATGTAAAAGAGGCAAAACAAGGATTGCAGGGTCATGGTTTCCATTCTCTTAAATTGCTTGAACAATTTGCTGATTTTGTTCTTGAGCGTGAATTTTAAAAAGATAATGTTAAGGTCTTGGAGAATACATTATTCTTAAGAAAAAGAATCGAATTCAAATGTGTCACTGAAGGAGCTTAATTTATCATAAAATAAAATTTCCCACAAATAGGGGTAATCAAATTGGATCCTAGCAAAATTCGTTATTCTCCAAGTAGAGATTCTAAAATAGAACTACGACCAAAAGTCCATCAGCAATCCAACGCTGCCAGTGCGACTACCTCAGCTGCTGAAGAACAATCCAGCAAGCTGAAGATTTGGCTTGCTGAACTTCGTCTCCCCTTCATTACTGCTTCAATAATCCCAATCTTACTTGGGGCTTCTATTGCATGGGCAACAAAAGGCATTTTTTTGTGGGATTTCTTTTTGATTACATTAATTGGTGGTATATGCGCCCATTTGGGTGCAAATGTGGCCAACGACTATTTTGATTATCGAAGTGGAACTGATAATATCAATGTAGAATTTGTTAGACCGTTCAGCGGGGGTAGCCGAATGATTCAACGTGGGCTTCTTTCGCCGCGTGCTGTTCTAGCTGGCTCATTGGTATTTTTCTGCATAAGCGGAGCCTTAGGAATATACCTCGCTATTACTCGTGGATTTATGGTCATTCTTCTTGGGGTGCTGGGTATATTCTCTGGTTTCTTCTATACTGCTCCTCCACTCAAGTTAGCTCACCGCGGAGTAGGAGAGTTATTCATTGGATTGAGTTTCGGTGTTTTATTAACTCTGGGTACTTATTATGTTCAGGTTCAAATTTTAGCATGGGAACCCATCATTGCTTCAATTCCAATTGCACTTCTTATTGCCGCTGTTCTTTACATTAATGAATTTCCTGATTATGTCGCTGATAAAGAAGCTGGAAAACTCACGCTAGTTGTTCGCCTCGGTAGGAAACGAGCCTCAATACTCTACGCTTTCTTACTCCTTGCTGCATATTCAATAATTGGTATAGCTGTCTTTCTTGGGCAAATGAGCTGGTATACTCTCCTTGCACTATGCTCCTTACCACTAAGTGTTCTTGGCATTCGTTATGCCCTGATAGCCTATGAACGTCCCTTCGAGTTGATACCAGCGAATGCTGCCACAGTTTTTAATCATATGCTAACTGGCCTTGCCCTGGTAATCGCTTACATCCTTCAGGGCCTGAGTTTTCCTTACCTATATGTTATTGCAGTTAGCGTCTTGTTGCTAGCTCTTGCAATACATTTCTCCAGAAAGTTCCATAGCCAAGGTAAGATGGCTAAGGCACCAACCTCATAGATAGGGAATGCAGATTGATTTAGCCAAGGTTTTCATTATATTAGGTTTGGATAGCATCAATCCCAAGGATTTCAGAAAAGTCCAAGATTTCTTCCACAACATCCCCATAGACCATGTGTAAATGGTTTGATCTAAGGTGTTGAATGAAGAGGTCGGGATCACCATCAAGACGGACGAAAGCATGGGGCCAACGATCGCGTGCTTCCTTAAACGTTTCTTTGGGCTGTGTGAAAGCGTCCCCAGTAGCCACATGAATTACATATTCCCCTGCAAATCGGCTTAATCGTGCGAGAGTGACTGGACCTTCTTTGCAGCAGAAGGTTGGGCAGGCACCAGAACATTCACCCATATACTCGTATTGTGGGTTCCATTCCACATCCTTTGGGGAACTAGCCATTGTAGTTGCAATTGTTCCACAATTAACAAGACGCAGAGTGCCTGTATTCCTATCTAAATCGTTAACATCAGCGAATAAGACTGGACCATCAGTTAGAAGGTGTAGAATACGCATGGTGAGAGCCGCGTTCATATCTGCTTCACAGGACATCATGATTCCCTCATCTATGAGAAACGCAAGAGCCATACATCCACTTACATAATTTCCAATGAATTCTGGTTGGCATTTGAAACCGCCAAAGGCATAATTCTCTGATTCCATTAGTTCCTTCAAGGCAATGTAGAGACGGATGCTCCTTTCCAAGATTTCATCAGAGACATTAACCGCACCATAAGTTTTCTTAGCCCAAGCCATTTTTTCCTTAACTTTATTCGCAGGGATTTTTTGAGCAGCCAAGTAGATACGAAGCATATCCACATGTTCAAGTTCAGTACCAAAGACATCCTTAATTTGGCTAAAATCAACTGAAGCTGTTACCATTCCCATTGTCTTTCCTCCGATGACGACGGCCTTGCTGCGTGATAAGTCATCGAAGACCATTGCAGCACGAGAGTAGCTGGTAATAGTACTAAGAACGGTGGGGTCTGTTGGCTCCCCAAAAACAAAGCGGTGTGTAAAGCCAAGTTCGTCAAGGCTACCATGTGTTATGGCAGCACCCACTAAACTAAAGGCAGCTGGACTGCGATAACCATAGACTATACTTGGTAAACCAGTTGCCTGAACTGCAGAAACCACCATGGGTGCATAAACCCAGGTTCCAATATTGTATATTATACTTTGGAGATGTTGATGCACCATATCTTCAGAGACACGAACTGCATCCTCCATTGTAAGAACAAGATCATTATGTGGCTTTACATCTAAAGGTTGCTTTTTCAGGGCTGCTAACAGTTCTTTATGTGCTTGTTTTGCTATGTCTGTGCGTTCACGAGGAAGAGAAAGTGTGATTAGACCAATTTTTGGTTTTGGCAATTTAATCCCTCAATGATGTTGAATTGTGCATTATTAATTGGTTTGCTTAACATTCGATAGTGAAGTGACGATAAAAGCCTTTGTAGAATAGCTTGTGTGCGAATATTTCTTAATCAATAAAACTCATAGATTGAAACTATGTGGATGGAAGACGCTTGTAAATTTGGTTAGCTTTTCTTGCAACAACTTTTATTTCACTATCAAGATATTTTTCAATTAGCTCTTTTACCTTCGGGAGTAGCTCTTTTCTTTCTAAGAAGTAGTCCATCACTTCGATTATGAAACCAACACGGTTACCAGGAAAGAATTCTGTTACTTCAAGAATTGCATCGAGAATTGTTACTGCCTTATCTGATTGGGCTTTAGCAATTTTGCCAAGGGCTCGAAGAGAATGAACCTGTAAGACAATACTCTTGTTTTTTAGAAAGCCTATCATTGAATCAATGGCAGCTGCAGTCTTCTGGTCCCTATCGACCTTAGCTAGGTTACCCAAAGTGCAAACTGCTTCCCATAATAGAACTTTTTCCTTTGCAGTGAGGTTTCTAAGAAACAAATCAATATGCGGGTAGAGTAAATCTGGTCTATTCTCTGATAGCAACGATGTTAGTTCAGCACAACCATTTCGAATTCTAGAATTAGTGGATTGTAACCCTCCAATGAGTTGTTCTAAATATGATTGAGGATTCTTCGAGATGTAAAGGTTGTAAATGTCAATAGGTCTAGTTCCATCTTCCCATTTACCAGAAAGTATTTGATGGATGTCCTTCAAATTTTATCATTCTCCTCTACAAATCATTTACTTTGATTGAGATCTTTTTTCATCAAAACTGCCAAAATGATACCCAATAAGGTCTATAGTTACATATCGGTAGCCAAGTGCTCGTAACTCTTTGACAAGATTTTTAGAAATGTCTGGCTTAATGAGGCGAGGTATGTCATCTTGTGAAACTTCGATTCGAGCAAGGTTCCCATGATCACGAACACGAATAACACGGGCAGAAGTTAATTTTCGGACAACTTGTTCTGCTGCCGCAATGCGATTTAATCTGGCACGAGTAAGTGGTTCACCGTAGGGAATCCTTGTTGCAAGGCAACTATTGGACGCCTTATCCGCAACTGGTAAATCATAGTGCAAAGCTATTTTTCGCGCTTCTTCCTTTGTGATTTCTGCTTGGAGAAGAGGACTAATTATGCCAAGTTGTTCAAGTGCACGCAGTCCCGGCCTATGCTCACCAAGGTCGCTCCGAGTTGTTCCATCAACAACAGCAGATAATCCCATCTCTTTAGCTAGGGCTTGCGCCTTCAAGAAACGATATTCTTTGCAATGAAAACATCGATCTTCTGGATTGGAAGCAATTGAAGCAAAGCCCAGTTCATCACTTGGTTCTACTAGGTGTTTTATTCCAATCTTTTTTGCACAAACCCGAGCAGCTTCCAATTCACCAGGGGGTGTTAGTGGTGATTCAAATGTTACAGCAATGGCATTGTTACCTAGTTCTTCAAATGCAAGAGCAGCTACCACCGCACTATCTACCCCGCCAGAAAACGCTACCATGACACTTCCCATTTTTCTTAATATCTGAAGTGCTTTTTTGTGCTTCTTTTCTAGTGCAGCATCTACACTTTTTCGTGGTATGTTTTTCATCTCCAATATGGGTCCTATTTTTCCTTCCCTTTTCCGAGCTCTTGTTGTACAGCTTGCTCTACTTTACGTGCAACAATAGCTAGTGGTTGTCCAGTTTTTTGGGCGGCTTGCTTAACATCCTCATATTCAGGTTTAATATGAAGAATAGTCCCTTGCTGATTCTTAGAAATTTTAACCCGGATACTGATTTCTTGATTATCTATCCTAATGGTTACAGGGAGAATTTCTCGTGCAAGGAGATGCCTATCGCATTTAAAGACCCGGACACCTAAACTTCCTGTTTCAGTAATGAGGAGTTGAGAAAGTCGCTGCTCATCCTCCGGTGCTGAAATAACAGAAATCAAATGACCTGGACGATTTTTCTTTGTGGTTGTAGGGAGAATTGTGACATCTTTAGCTCCTGCAGCCATCATTTGTTCAACTACATAACCCAGAATTTCGCCGGAGACATCGTCAACATTTGTTTCCAGTACGACAACTTGATCCCTGAGGAGTTGATGGGGGATTACAGGTGTTCCCAAAACTAGGCGAAGAAGATTGGGTACATTGGGTAAATCCATAGTTCCTGCACCATATCCTGTTGCTTGGGATTGGAGGGCAGGATATGTTGGATTCGATGTTGGTGTAAGTGCAGCAATAAGGGCAGCTCCTGTTGGTGTTGCCATTTCTTTTTCAAGTGGTCCTCCTCTGAAGAGTAGTTTCGCTTTTGTTAGAATTTCTGTAACTGCAGGACCTGGGGCTGCAAGTTGTCCGTGACTACTTGGAAATATTCCTCCACCAACAGCAATGGGCAGTGCATAATATGATGTCTTTTCAGGGTCTGCAAGACCAAGTTTGTCCAAAGCTGTTGCTACTCCAATAATATCAACTACTGTATCAGCTGAACCCGCTGCATGCAATTGGATTTCCCCAGTAGTTTTTCGGTGAACTTTCGCTTCTGCCTCAACAAGGATTTGTATGGCTCTTTTGGCATAGTTAGTAGCTGAGGTTGATAATTTCAATTCCTTTGCAACTTTCTCTACTGCGTCAATGAGTATTTTTCCTTCTCTTGTGTGATATGATTCATCAATTTTTATGTCAAGGTAGAGACCACCCACATGGCTGCGTTCAACTGGTTTTGGTATTACACGTATGCTCTTACAATTAGGTATGTGTTTGCTAACTCCTTCCATAGCGCTGACAACTGCGTCCGGTTCTGCGCCTAAATCGATGAGGGCTGCAACAAACATGTCGCCCGCAACGCCTGCCATTTGGGCATCAATGACAAGTATCCTTGAAGTAGACACGACACGACCTCTTGCATTCTGTGAACTATCATCTACCTTTAATACGGTTGCTCTTACTAGTGCAGGATAGTGATGGATATGACCCAACTTCGAGATATACTCGAACAACTAGCTCAAGGCAAGTGTACAATGGAAGAGGCTGAGAAGAAATTGCGTCTATTCAACATCATTGAGATAGCACGCTTGGCAAAACTAGACATTCATCGTGAAGCTAGAAAGGGTATCCCTGAAGTAGTATGGGCACAACACAAGACAGTGGATGACCTTGTAAAAATCATTCTAGCTGCAATAAAATCAACACAATTCCTTTTAATCAGCCATCTATCTTCAGATCAGGAGGAAGCGCTAAGGAAGAAACTTGGCACCAAGCTAGTTTTAGAAGTGTTCTCTGACGGTGAAATTGCTCTAGTTCGTCAACCCAATTATAAACCTCCGAAGAAAGGAGGAAAAGTGGGCATTATTGCTGCAGGAACATCTGATCGGAGAGTCGCTGAATCAGCACAAGTAATGGCTGAGCAAATGGGATGTGAAGTTCTTGTTGCCTATGATGTGGGCGTCGCTGGTGTTCATCGTCTTTTTCCAGAATTGGAAGATATGATTGAAGAAGGCATCGATGTTCTCATAGTTGCTGCTGGCATGGAAGGCGCCCTTCCTTCCCTAGTCACAGGGTTGGTGGATATCCCAGTTATCGGACTCCCAGTTGCTACTGGATACGGCCTTGGTGCAGAGGGTTTGGGTGCTTTGATCTCTATGCTTCAGTCTTGTTCCCTCGGACTTGCTGTAGTTAACATCAATAACGGTGTAGGTGCTGGTGCTATCGCAGCACTAATTGCTAATCGTATTGCTAAAGGCTAATTTATTGGCTTCTGAGGCTCTAAGATGCTTTTCTTACAAGATTGTTAGAAGGATTTATTAAATTAAAAAAGGGATATAATAAAGTCGGACTATTCCCGGGGGATGAACTCGACGAAGGTCAACATACGCTGTCCGGTGTGCGAGGTATCATCAGATTTGGAACTAGAGGACTCATTTCTTAGTAGCATCGAGTCAGGTGTTGCCCAGATAGAAATCCCCAAAGACCACATATGTAAACACCATTTCTTAGCATTTGTTGACCAAAATGGAGCTATCAGAGGTTATTCTCAAATCCACTTAACTGTTGAAAAATTACTCGAAGATCGTGCTCCGACACAGAAAGGTCCAACAATTCAGTCATTGGCTATTTCCCTTACAGGACTTGCTGATGTAATGGGTCAAGAAAACTTGATGAAAGTGCTTCACAACTTATTCCTTGGTCGCCGCATCCTAGTCATCGATGAAGATGAGCGATTCTATACTCAATTGCGGGCATTCCTCGTTACTGCACTACCGCAAGGTGTTCTTGGTGCTGATGCTATCATACCTCTGACTCGAGTACGAACTATACGCGATCCTGATCTTATTGGAAAAGAAGACTTAGTTTATGACAGATTAAGCTCTGCAATCACAGAAGATCCCAGCACTGGTGAACCCCAACAATATATATCATCTCTAATGCGACGTATGATGAAAGTAAAAGATCAGACTGCACAACAATTGATCCTAACAAATGAAGCTCGTAAATTAATGGAAATGGCCAGCTTTCTCCAAGACTGGTCAACTACTGAAGAAATAACTAATCCAAAGGACTTACGTGACAAACTGAGTAGCCAATTCAAAACCAAGGTTGAAAGGGATCTTTTCACTTTTATTGCTCAAATGGCACAACATCGCTATGGTCTTACACTTCCATCTAAAGGTGTTGACACCCTTCTCGACGAGTTCTGAGCCTGAGAAAGTAGACACAAAACAAGAAATGTGGTGAAAAGATGTCATTTGTAGATTTGGCTAAACGTCACCTGATATATATTATCATAATGCTTTGCGTTGCTGTCATTGGGACATTTGGCATTATTTTCAAGCCTTTGCCCCCAGATCCACTAGGGTTGTCTTCAACATACGTTATGCTGTTAGGGCTATCAATGGTTGCGGTATTACTTCTTTGGGGAATTTCCGCCTATCTCTTCTACCGATGGTTTGCAACTGAACGAAAATCCTTTGCTACACTGATATGGGCATTATCCTTCTTCATCTACGGAATACTATTTGTTGCAATGTGCTTCCAAGCTTTGGGAATGCCATGGGCAAACATGAACGATCCAGTCCTCTTCTTTGCTTTCCGTGAAGTAATGATTTGGTTCCTTGCACTTCAATGGCTAGGAATTGCCATGCAACTTACTGAAAACATGTACATACGTTGGATTCCAGCCCTACTAATCCTAATATTTGGCTATATCTGGTTTGCTTTTGGTCTACTCATTGTCGCTGATATTGAGTATACAATGTATGGCTTCACATATGGTATACTAATCCCCGTTGCATTCACCCTTGCATATAGTTTCTTCCTCTATGCTCGATCAGCTAAAATCAATGCTCCCTATTTCCTAGCTGTTGGTTTCACAGGACTAGCTATCTGCTATGGCGCTTGGGCACCATGGCATCCAGTACTGTTCTACTTCATCTGGTTCTTCCTCTTCGAAGCCTCACTGATTCCCATCGCCATCGGTTTTCCACTTCTGTCTCGAGATGTAGAACTCCGAAAACACCGAAGCTAGCCAACAACGAAATTAGTCATTCCTATAACCGTCTTCATCTGTAAAATACGATGTTTCAAATACATAGAATTGGAAAGGGGACGATAAATTGGAGGCAGAAAAAATCAGTCAACTAAAACCTGTACTGAAGCTAATAGTGTTCGGTGAAGGCGGTGTAGGAAAGACAACCATGATTCATCGATTTATAACAGGAACTTACCTTGAAGCACGGATGACTGTGGGTAGTGGCTTTGCGACGAAGAATGTTGAGGTGGATGGGAATACAGTAACTATATCCATCTGGGATTTTGCTGGTGAAGAACGCTTCCGAATTTTAATGCCAAAATATTGTATTGGCGCTCATGGCGGTATTTTAGCCTTTGATTTAACAAGAACCGACACCTTCGTAAAACTAGATGCATGGCTTAAAATCGTTCGCGAAGGCTGCCCACAAATTCCGATTTTATTAGTAGGCAACAAAAGTGACATGAAATCCTTTGTCTCCCGTGAAAACGCTCTGGAGTTTGTTAAACGCAATTCAATCAATGGCTATCTAGAGACCAGTTCAAAGGATGACTCAAATGTTACTGAAACTTTCGAAAAAATCGCTGAACTCATGTGGAGTCATTCGAAGAAGAACATCCAACAGTTATATGGCTAGTTCCAATATCGGGATTATCTAGGTCAATAATTTTTTATTCATACTTTTTTTGTCTATTTTTCATATAGAATTCATTACAGGACCGTGTTGAACTTCACAATTTTGATATCAAAGATAGGCTTTTTACTTGTCATTGTAACTATTGATAAAGAAAAATTCAATACCCAATCGGTCTTCCAGCATGTTGAAGAATAACTAATTCGAGGGATTCACCACGACATTGCCTTCACCGGAAATGGGCTTGGTTTCTGATGCAGAGGAGCGCACTATCCGGCGAAAAAACATCTTGAAACTATTAGTTCTAGGCGATGGTGGAGTTGGCAAAACAACTCTTATCCATCGCTTTTTAACAGGAGAATATCTTGATCAACGAATGACAGTGGGTGCTGGTTTTGCAACTCGTGACATTCAAATTAATGGTGATACGATTACGCTGACTATCTGGGATTTTGCCGGTGAGGAACGTTTTCGCTTCATCTTGCCAAGATACTGTCTTGGCTCACATGGTTGCATTCTTGCCTTTGACCTAAGTCGTCCTGCTACATTCCATCATTTGGATGAATGGCTAGGAGTTGTTCGTAAAAAAACAGATAATATCCCAATCCTACTCGTTGGAACTAAGTGCGACATTGTAATGACGATTCAAGAAAAAGCTGATGAATATGTTGCAAACCATTCACTATCCGGTTTCTTGTCCACTAGCTCCAAAGAAGGTGTTAACGTAGATGAGGTCTTCGAATTAATTGCCCATCTAATGTGGACACGCACTCTAGAACAATTTCAATCCTACAGTTCCACAGATTAAGTATTCTTACACCACTTTGCATTAGCTTATCAAAATCGGTCATTTTCACACAATATTGTTTTTCGCATCTGGGAGTTGTTAGTTCCTTCAAGATAAATCTTGAAGGAGAGAAATAGACTTATTTGTGACTTTCAAACCGATTTATTCATGTCTAGGGATAATCGTAAAGATGGAGATTGATGATTTATGACAAGTAAAGAAAGACCACCAACCGAAGAAGAACTTCTTGAAAAAGCAAAACAACCTGCTAAAGATGCAATGATTATACACCCCTATTATCGGGGTAAAATTCAAGTCGCGCCAAAATGTGCTATCCGGGGATTCGAAGACTTCGCCATCTACTACACTCCTGGCGTCGCTGCTCCCTGTCGAGATATCCAAGCAAATCCCGAGAAAGTATGGGAGCATACGAATCGAGCTAATATGGTCGCTGTAGTCTCTGATGGAAGCAGAGTATTGGGGCTTGGCAACATCGGTGCAAATGCTGCAATGCCAGTTATGGAAGGAAAAGCCCTTATTTTCAAATATTTGGGTGGTGTCGACGCAGTACCAATTTGTCTTGACACTCAAGATCCTGAAAACTTCATTCGTACCGTGAAATGGCTCCGTCCCAGTTTTGGTGGTATCAATCTTGAGGATATCGAGAAACCCAAATGCTTCAATATTCTCCATCGTCTCCGAACTGATATGGACATACCTGTGTTTCATGACGATCAACAGGGGACAGCAACCATCATCCTCGCAGGTCTCAAGGGTGCTTTAAGACATGTGGGCAAGGCGCTTGATCAGGTGCAAATTGCTATTTTGGGTGTTGGTGCTGCAAATACGAGTACTGCACATCTTCTCATAGCTGCAGGTGTTCCATCTGGTAATCTCATATTGTGTGATAGAAAGGGTCTCCTTTACAAGGGTCGCGAGGATTTGAAAGAACTAAGAGATACTGAACATGAAAAATATGACCTCGCTATTTTAACCAATGAAGAACAACGAACTGGTGACTTTGGCGAAGCTATGCGGAACGCTGATGTATGTATTTCTGCATCTACGCCAAAGCCGGGTCTAATCAAGAATGAGTGGGTGAAATCGATGGCATCAGATGCCATTGTATTTGCTTGTGCAAATCCCCTTCCAGAGATTTGGCCATGGGAGGCTAAGGCAGCTGGTGCTCGTGTCATTGGGACTGGGCGAAGTGATTTTCCAAATCAAATAAACAACAGCCTGGGATTTCCTGCCATCTTCCGTGGAGCATTAGATGTACGAGCAAGGACAATCACTGATGATATGTGCATCGCTGCTGCAGAGGCACTTGCAGATTTAGCTGAAGAAAAGGGGATGAAAGATGATCATATAATCCCATCAATGCAGGACTGGGAGTTATACCCAAGGGAAGCTGTCGCTGTAGCTACAAAGGCGATGGAACAAGGCGTTGCACGAATACAAAAGGAACCTGAGGAACTGCTCAAGCATGCCCGCCACCTCATTAAGTCTTCAATTGATGTAACACAACTACTCATGGACACTGGCTTCATTCCAAAGGGTCCAATTTGAGAGAGCGTCTGATGATGGTTCAAGAAGCGGTCATACTTTCAGATTTGGACGGGACTCTGCTAGATGTTCGGGAGCGTTTTGCAAATGCACAAGCCGCTACTCTACTCAGTTTAGGTCATAGAATTCCTGTGAATCGTCTTCAAAGTCTATATCGATTTTGCCTTGATGCAGACAAGTTACTCGACATTCTTGGAATCACACTTACCGCTGAAGAACTCAATCAATATTATGTCCGCATTAGTAACGAGTTCTTAGCGAATTGGCATCACTCGAAATTGATACCCGGAGTTAAAGAAGCCTTTGAAAA
>JABXGU010000453.1 GCA_016550415.1 archaeon
ATTCCGTTTATTTGTGTAATTATTGCATTGGGCATAATAAGAAGGTCTATTCCACCAAAGGCTATTGGCGTCGCATATATCAAAGAAAAACGACAATAGCCCCATACGCAATACTAGACAGCATCTAGTACTTTGAATGAACTACTTCTCAGCTGTTCAATTCTTAGTTGATTCGTTCTCATCCGTTTCTAGAATATATTACAAGAATTGAGTAGCAGAAAAAGAGTCTTCCAATAGCATCAGAGGAATAAGAAAATTCTCTTCCCTAAATTGACCAAAAAATGCTAAAAGAGAGCTAGATTAGAAACTAATCATGCGTTGTTCGCATTGTGGAATATGTTGTGAAAAAACTGAAATGATGCTTTCTAGTGAAGACATTGAACGCTTGGAAAAAGCAGGATGCAATAAACAGTTGTTTTTACGTTTTGATAAACATGGCTTTGCCAGATTGCGAAATAACCATGGATTCTGCGTTTTCTATGATGTTGATAAAAGTAGGTGCAAAATCTATAGACACAGACCTTCAGGATGTAGAATTTATCCAGTAATTTACAGTGAACGAGATGGAATAATAGTAGATGACCTCTGCCCAATGAAAAACACCATTTCGAGAAAGGAGCTTAAAAAGAACGGAGAAAAGGTAATGGAACTTCTGCAAAGAATATACAAGGAAACAGCTCTCCGAAACATGAATACCTAACAGCTAACATGATAGATTCTCCTAAGTATGAAGTAGATCTCTGAGTCTACGAATTTTTAGCTGTCCTTGAATAATACTTATTGAAGATATTGAAGAAAAAAGTAAGATCCGGAGCAGATGTTGCCCCGGTTTTTTTGGAGATTTTTATGATTTGGAACCTTTGGCAGTTTCTTTGAGGAGGAGTGCTACAAGGAGTGCTATTATGTCTAGGATGATTAGCATCATCATGGACCAGAAGAAGGACGTATAGATGCCATTGATTAAGTCCATTCCAAGTATGAGGAAGATGCCTCCAGCTTGTCCAAATATCATGAGAGTTCCAGCAGATGTGCCTTCAGGTACAGGTTGGGTCATTTCAGCTCCTGTTTGTAAGCCAATGGGTAATGCTGGCATTAGGAAGAATCCGAGAAAGAATGATGAAACAAGTATTATGGTGTAATCAGGGTGGTAAGCAAGTATGAAGGTCAGGGGAGCAGCCATAATTAGAGAAAGCAAGACGAATGGTTTTCTGCGCTGAAACTTATCAGACAATGTGGGAATAATTACTGCGCCTATGATGCCGCCAAGAATCATTATGGAGCCAACGATTCCTGCTTGGGTGATGTCGAGGACACGACCACTGAGAATTTGTTCAATCCATGTGGCAACACCATTGAATATTCCCATGCCAACAAAGAAGAGAACTTCAAGGATGACGAATTGCTTGATGCCAATGATTCGGCGAAGTCCTTTCATCATCTTTTCTTCCTCTGGTTCGTCTGGTTTGGGTGGTGTTGGGGGGTGTTCCTTGGCTAGTAAAATGAAGAGAATGGCAGCAATGACTGCTATGATAGCATAGCTTAGCATAGTGTTGAAGTATCCCATTCCCAGGTAGGCAAATGGAGTAGCAAGTAGACCAATCATTATCCCTAGGAATATTGCCATTGTGCCCAGACCAGTTGCTATTCCTCGTTCTTCTGGTGCGAACCAGCGGCGTGCAATCTTAGTGGGGCTATTGAAGACAAATGGTTGTCCTATTGCAATACCTGCTTGAAACACAAACAACAGAATATAGCTGGTAGCAAAGGTGCGTAACACTGCAAAAACAGCAGTTATTATTGCTCCAACACCTGCAGCATAACGAAAGCCCCTACTATCAATTAGATAGGCTGACGGAATTGAAACAGGTATATAGACAACCATGAAAATCAGTGAAAGCATTGCTACATCGAGTTCAGTTACTGAGAACATACTAGCGACATCGGATGCAATTGGAGCAAAATTGATCCACAGGATTTGAGTGACTGCCGCGATGAACATAAACACAAGGAGAACGATCCAACGATACCCATACACTTTGGGTCCTACAGATTTACTCATATTTTGTTCCTCCAATGCAAATGGGTTACAGGTGAGAGGGAACTGGGCTACATTCTATGCGTTAGTAACTAATATAGCTAGCCAAAACGAATTTCTGTTCTGGAAAATTGATGAATAGTCGACTTCAGATGAAATTACTTATTTTATTCATCAGAACCAGTAATATGATCAATCAACACTGAAGCTCACGAAAAATATGTGAAAAAGATTGAGATAAAAAAAAAGGGGAGGCGGGAATTGGCTACACGATTCTGGCCAAACTTTTTCCGATTCGACCAATTCCACTTGATAGGAGTGCCAATGAAAGTAGGATTACCAGTGTGAGTTCACCGAGTGATTGAAAGACAAAAACCGCAACGGAAAAGATGATTGTAATAATGCCAATGATGATTAGTAGTCCTCTTAGCCATATTGGGAATGCTTTCCCGAATCCCCCGATTACCAATCTTACTACTCCAATGACTAGCAGAGCGAATGCCAGAACCCAAATAATAAGTTGGATTGCTAATCCAGGGAATAGGATTGTAACCAGTGCTCCAATTAGTACTATAAGACCTGCTGCAACATTTAGTGTTCTTAAGTAATCAGATAGTATTTTAGAAAAAAATCCTCGAAGTATTCTTGCTAATCCAAGTAGAATAAGACCTATGGCTATTATTGTAATCAATGTTTGTATTGCCAATGTTTGAAAGATTAGCACCAAGATTGCTGCAATTATGCTGATAATGCCCAGAATAAAGTCTGTTCCTCGCAACCATGTTGGTATTTCTGTCATGGATATCAAAGTATTTACTATCATTAATAGTTAAAAAAAATTTAGTTTAAAATGCTCCACAATTTTTTAGAAAAATTATATTATAATGCCCTAGGATTTTGGTTTTTATAGTTCATAATTTGGCATCCTACACTTTTTATCCCAAAATGACGTTCTAGAGAAGATGAGGGACTGATTATGCCAAAAATTTTCAGAAGACGCTCACAAAAAACAGGGCTTCCTCCTGGAACTCCAGTATATGTTGGCAAGAGGTCACCCGAAAAAACTCAGATAGCATTCATCGAATATGATAAAGAAAATGTTCAGAAGGGTAATGTAGAAGACGTTGAGGAGTGTCTCCAGTATATAGAAAGTCCTACAAATACTTGGATAAAAGTCGTGGGCTTAAATCAAACAGAGATTCTAGAAAAACTAGGAACATGTTTTGGATTACATCCGTTATCCATAGAAGACATACTCAGTGTAACACAGCGACCAAAAATCGAGGACTTTGGCGAGCATGTTCTAATTATCATTAAGACGGTCAAATATAATGAAGAACAAAAGGAACTTGAAATGGATCAGCTGAGTTTTGTTTTAGGACCAAACTTTGTCATCTCAATTCAAGAAAGACATGGAGACATCTTTAATCAGATATTAGATCGAATTGAGAAAGGCCGTGGTAATATAAGGAGGATGGGAACAGACTATCTTTTTTATGCGCTACTCGATGCAGCAATAGACAACTATTTCATTTCAATCGAAAAAATTGGCGACGAAATAGAAAACCTTGAGGACGAGCTCATCAGCGACCCCACTCAAGAGACTTTGCATAGAATCTATGGTCTGAAACAGGATCTGATTCTACTACGAAGATTAGTCTGGCCACTTCGAGAAGTTATTAGCCAGCTAGAGCGAGGACGCGTTTCTCTTATTGGAGATTCACTTGCAATCTTCTTCCGTGACGTTTATGATCATACCGTCCAGGTCATGGAAACCGTTGAAACCTATCGAGATATGCTTTCAGGTATGCTTGATATCTATTTATCTAGCGTCAGTAACCGAATGAATGAGGTTATGAAAATCCTCACGATAATTGCAACAATTTTTATTCCGCTCACATTTATTGCAGGCGTTTATGGAATGAATTTTCGATTTATGCCCGAGCTTGAATGGGACTATGGCTATCCATTAGTTTGGGGAATTATGCTTGTTATTGGAATCGTGATGGTGATATTCTTTTGGAGAAAGAAGTGGTTCTAAAAAGAATCCAGATTATTTAGAATCCTAGCGCTAGACTTGGACCTAGATTCAAGGTTAAAAAAGGCTCATGGGGGTAAAGTTCCAAGAATTGCCCAAATTTTATTGGTAAACTGCTATTTCAGGGAACGGACAAAGCTGCCAACTTTGACTACCAGCACAGGAACTGATGAGGATTCGATTATTGCTTTGGCTGATTCATACATGTTATGGATAATGACCAAGCTTATCTTATTATTATGGATAACCTCTTGAACCCTATTCACAGAAAGTGCTTCCTTGCTAGTAATCATTGAAGATAAAGAAATATTGTAACGCTTTGCTTCTTCTTGAATGAGCTCTTGATGCATTCCTTTTGTAATCGCGATGAGAGATGCCTTAAAGGCCTTAGCTAATCGAAATGCATAAGCAATTGCAACCAAAGACCGTGGGCGATGATCGGTTAGTACCAAAATGGATTTTATTGAGACTTGCTTGATTTCCCCACTTGGCAGAAAAGCATCAAGAAATGTGTCAACTGGAGGAGGATACTTCAATCCATATCTTGACAAACGTTTCTCTACCAGCTCTGAAAGAATTTCACCTAGCTTCATCTTAGTATTCCACCAGCAATTATATTATCATAGTCTAATTATAAATTGACGCTGCAACCAAATGATTAGCTAACCCGATAATATGAATGCATAAAATAAACTGATAACCGGAAGATTTGTTACAGCCAAATGAAGCAAATTGTGTATAATGCACATAGTTAAATCCAAAAGAACATAAACAATGTCTTTATTATTCAACCTAGCATAGCAAATATGAGGTCCATGGAGCAATTTAATGATGTTTCCAGCACTCTTTGCTATTATACTTTTTTTGGCTGTAATCCTGCTAATCATGACTGATGCAACCGATCACACAGTCGCAGCATTGATTGGTGGAACAGTAGCAGTATTCTATTTGGCGCTAATCTGGCCAACATGGGGACCAATAAACCACCCAGACTTACCGCCCATCTTTGGATTGGAAGTCTTTTCTCACTTTTTTAGCGAATGGATTGACCTTGGAACAATTATTGTCATCATAGCGATGATGGTGATTACAGAGATTGCTAAGGATTCAGGTTTATTCCAGTTTATAGCCGTAAAGGCAATCCGATTCAGCAAAGGCGACCCGAGACGGCTGCTTATCATATTTTGCCTGTTAAGCTTTGCAATGTGTACCGTACTTACACAGATTACTACGATGCTTATCATCGGATCATTGGCTTTCATTGCATCTGATGCTTTGGATATCAATCCTTCGCCCTATTTGATTTCAATTGCAATCGTTTCAAATGTGGGAGGAATCACCACATTAATTTCAAGTGTTCCCAGTATGCTCATCGCTGGTGCAAGTCAGGTAAGCTTTGCCTGGTTTCTCATTAACATGATGCCACTGGGTCTAATCTTAATGGTGGTTACCCTCTTCGTTGTTTTACAACTTTTCAAAAAGGATTTGACTAAACCTGCAGCAAATCGTATTGAAGAATTGATGACCCTAGAAGCTTGGGATATGGTTCCAAATCGGGGAGTCTTTTATCGAACTGCCATACTGCTTGTTATCATCGTTATCGGTTTCATCATCCTTGGTTCATTTGGTATGAGCTTTCTTGTCGCATTGGGTGGAGCAGTCGCCTTTATCTTATTCAGCAAACTACATCCAGGACAAGTACTGAGAGAAATCGAGTGGAGTGCCCTATTCTTTTTCCTGGGCCTATTCCTGATGGTTGGATTGATGGAAGAATTTGGCATACTCGAAACGATTGGAGTTGCCCTTCAGGCAATTACAATGGGAAACCCAATTATTGCTACTGTCACTTTACTTTGGATAACTGGCTTAACAAGTGCCGCAGTCGATAACATTCCTGTCGCTTTAACCCTCATTCCCGTTGTCAATATTCTTGGGTCTGGCCCAACACCAGTTCCAACAGGTTCTCTTTGGGCTGCCCTAATTACAGGAGCGGTCCTAGGAGGAAACATGACACCCATTTCTAGCGCTGCAAATGTTCTCGCTGTAACATTAGCAGAAAAAGAACAACGCCCAATTTCCTTCAAGAAATTCCTGATAGCTGGAGCCATTCTGACAATTATATATTTGATTGGAGGCACAGGGTATCTGTTACTAAGACTTATGTTCTTCCCCATTCCTTGAGAACTAAACTCCTAATATTTGGCTAGGCTAGTCTCTGTGCTTCTCTTTTTCTTTCATTTCACGTTCGATTCTAAGTTCTCTGATGAAGCGATACAATTCACCGGTTTTACTGAAGCGATGGAGGGCGATAAGGAAGATAAAATAAAATGCAATCAAAAAAATGGGTGTCCAAATGCCGATGGGGTTTAGGAATAATACGATTGCTAGTTCAAGGAAAAGAAAGATGACAATCCATATTATTGGAATCCCGAAAACCCATTTGCGTCTACGTCTTGTAGTCTTCAGATAGCTTACATATTCAATCTTCAATCCTAACTCGCCAGGGGAATAGCGATATAATCCTTCAAATTTTACACAAGCTACGAGTCCACCCAAATATCGACCAAGGGGATAAAGGGAATACATGAGGACAAAACAGATTAGGAATAGCACAATGTTCATCCAAAGAATATCAAGTGAGAGGAACAAGTTAGCCCAAATAAATACAGCGAAAGAAAGGATTGCACTGAATGAAAAAATTGACAACCCTTTTCTAATACTCAAAACGACTCTTTTTCTGAAAAGGCTGTTTCTTATTTCCGCTGCCTTTTCAATGACTTCATCACTTAATTCATTGGAGTCAAGACGCTTAATTTGCCCAACCAGTTGCCAGAAGGTTCTCCGAACTTTGCCAGTATCGCCTTCTCTCTTAAGCTGATTTTCCACTGCAAGCAGATTTTCCTGAATGCCCATGAGAATGTGATTCCTCTTGGCGCTATATAAGCTTTGAAAGAAATCAGATCCACTTGATAATTTATACCATGAGATGGTTGCTATGACTGAGAGTTTCCTATGCTAGTCAAAAAAGAATGACATGCATTTTGGGAGAAGAAGGAAAGCCACTTGATTCTATCATATGAGCAAAATTCTGCTGGGGAAATATGAAAATAAAAAAAAGGGAGATGCGAAGAAGATTGGATTTACCAATCGTCTTCGTCATCATCGTCCCAATCGTCTTCATCATCATCTTCTGGTTGCCATTTGTCGCGATTCATACTATTCACATCCCTGTGAAGTAGCCTTAGGAGAAGTTGTCTTCTCCAATCCAATTTTCAGCTGGATTCTTTGCATTTGACAGCCAGCAAGGAATTCTAGTTGCCAAACAAGAAACACCAGTCATATCAGCCGTAACTGCCAGAATGTCCAGAATCTCAACAAAAGAAGGCGCAGGGTAGGTTGCATTTCAAATTAATCTGATTATAGAAGAAGGGCGAAATAAGGCTGAAATCAAAAAACAAATGCAGATAAAGCTTTATTCATTGTAATATAGCATAATCACCTTCTATAATGGAAATTGGGGACACTATTAAATCATTTTCCAAAGAAGAATGTTATTTCAAGTTAATTCAATTGTCACACAATTTGATTCGTTGACGGACACGACTAATCGCTGAGATGCCTCGGGCTACCATGTACTGGACATCAATCCCCAGTTCATTCTTAAAGAAAATCGCTTTTTCTCGAACATACCTTAAGCGGTTCCTGATCCCCAAGAAGCGTTTCTTGTAGGAGGGGATTGATTCCTTTTCTGGTGTGTGACCTATTTTTCGGTATAGCTGGCGGCTAGCGTCTAGAATTCGTTTGACAGATACTTCGAAGGTTTCTCTAACTAGATTCCCTACTACATCTTCAGATGGTCTGTGACTAACCTCGAGTCGGGATGCGTACCAGACCGGTGAACCCAGTTCGACTAGTTTCTGTACAAATTCGCTGGGACGCATTAGACCTTTGTGATATGAACGGAAGCGCGCTGCACGGATTTGGGGGGCAAGCACAACGCCCGGTTTTATTCTGATTAGTGGGGTCCGCTGCATTAAACGTGATACACTTTGTCTTTTGTGTACATCCTTGAAGGGGTTATATATTATTAGAACAAAACGAAGGGGTGAATTTTGGAAGGATGTTTGGGAAGTATTGTTGTCTTTTTTCGTAATATTACGACGGGGAATAAGGGTCAGAAAATTTGATTCACTGGGGGGTTGAAAAATGAAGGAGGATTTTCCGTTCCTGACAATGCCATATATTCCTTGCCTGATTGTGCATAATGTGGGTTCTTCCCTTTGGAAGGGAATTTGGCTTAATGTCTTGGACAGATAAATGGCTGAGAATCCCTTCAATGGTATACTGCATGGCTGTGATGGCTCAGAAAGAGTGCCATCCTGAAAATGACTTACACCAATAGATTTGATGGATGTCATTTTTCTAAAAAGAGAACAAGTTTGTATTATGCGGCTTCCCAAGTCCCTTTCTTATAATCTTTTCTAAAATTGGCTATTTCTAGAGATAGGATTACGGGGATTAAAAAAAATAGAATTGATATTAATTAATAAAATAAGCATTTTTTATTCTATGGTTAGTTAGTTCCCAAAACTTAAATTTGATAAAGCACTCGACTTAACGACGTTAATTACTCAAGTCTCAGTCTCTAAAAGAAGATATTAACATACAGGTGTTTGATAATTGTCCTTTCCCTGCGAAACTGCCATATGGAAGGCATTGCCAGCCATTCGATCTGCGCTAGCGCAAGCTCTTGTTCAGCAAAAAATGAGTCAACGAAAGATTGCTGAACTCTTATCGACGACGGAGGCTTCTATTTCTCATTATATTAAGGGAAAACGAGGAACTGCGCTCATGCTTGGACCCATTATTCAAAAGGATGTCCAAATTCTAGCTGAACGAATCAGTGCTGGAACAATAGGTCAAGACGAGATGGTAGATCGGATGTGTGCCCTGTGCAGAAAAGTCAGAGAAACTTGTGCTTTGTGTGGTGCTGAATCCATTGAAGAGTGTACCACATGTAAACATATTTAGCAAGACATATTTGCTAGTCATTTCTTAGCTGCAAGCTAAATGAGACTGGGATTAAGAGTGAAACAAAGAGTCCAACTTTGGCTAAGACAAGAAGGAACTCTCGGGTTTCTCCTTTTCCTTGCAGCTTGCTGTGTTGTCTGGTCAATCTTTCTAAGCCTGTTTTGGGGTTCTCATTTCATTCCACATTTGGCCGCCGATGATGACACAATGCAAAAGACTGTAATCTACTTCATGATGGGTGGAGAGGATTTCTACTCGGCGTGGCGCCATGCAACATTAATTTGTGGCGATCTCAGTGATTTACGCATATACCGCACACCCCTCGTCTTCTACGCGGTGGTTTTTCTAACAGGTTGGGCAGGAGACGCCTTCGTATTTCCACTAAGCGTATTGTGCGTATTTGTTGCGGCAAGTAATGTTATTCTCTCGTTCTGGACAGCCAGAAGAATACTTGGATCAGGGTGGGCAGGAATCGTTGCCTCCTTTGTCCAATATGCCTATTTCTTCAACGTGATTCCCAAGTTCCAAATCTCGCTTTTTGCCATGCCCTTTCTTATCCTAGCCATCTACTGGGCTTGGCAACAACGACCTTGGCTAGCAGGTGGTAGCCTTGCACTTTCCTTCCTAATCAAAGAATCCTTTGCTTTTGCACTACCTGCCATTCTTATTCTATATCTCATAAGACGACAATTTCGCCAAATCCTAATCACAGTAACAATTTTTGCACTAGCTGCTATTCTCTATTTGTGGCATCTATTCATTGCTCAACCCACATTCTATCCTCCCCTACTCTTTGCTGCCACACTCCCAACTACATTGAACAACCTGGCAGGATTCCTCTGGTTCGGCTTTGTAGCACTTTACTATAATGTGATTCTTCCAGTTGTCATTGGAAGCGAATATCCCTTCAGCCCAATTCCACCATTCATTCCTCACCCAGTCTTCCTTGTCCTCCTCAGCATTCAAGTGATTCTCGTATGGACCCCTCTTCTCTGGGCTACCATTAACATGGTACGTTATCGCCAGCACTACGAGTTAGGTATCCTGGGATATCTCCTATGGCTCATACCACTAGCCATAACAGCAACCGCACCAGCCATTTCATTTAGCCTTCTATGGATAGACTTCGCCATCTGGCGATGGTTTGCACCATCATATGTTGGTTTTCAACTTCTCGTAGCAACAGGATGGCACCAAATCCATCAGCGTATCAAAAAAACACAAGAAACAGGCATAATGCCCTCCAATTAGACAGAGCAGCAAAGTCTGCATGCTTACCAGATTTCAAGATTTGATGGCCTCTAAGGGTGGAAAAAAGAGGTAATTTAGATGTGTCTTTTACTGCACCAGCTGTATAAAAAGCGCCCTCCACCATTACCTAAGTAGGAATTATGAGTAAAAGGCGGATGCCTCTTGGTTTAGGGCGCCAGCCAAAGTTGACGCCCTCGCTCCTTCCTTTTATCGCAGCAAATCCTGGGAATAGTACGCGGGGAGAACCGATGAACTGTCAAAATGACTCTGAATGACAGCGAGGAAAACCCGCACCCCTTCTTTTCAAAAAATCTATTTTCGCTAGGTTTGATAACCTAAATCTGAATAAATCCGTTTAACCTTCTCCTGCCAAGAAGAGAACTGATCAAAACTATCAGGATAATTCTTGTAAAGCTGTAACAAATCACCCATCGCCTTCGAAATTCGCTGGATGCGACGCAGCAAGCCTAGCTTACGCATGCCACGAAGAAAACGACCAGCCTTATCCGTGGCAGATAGCTTCAAGCCTTCACCAGCATTAGCACGAAGCAAATCCTCAGTTGTGATAATCCGATTATTAATCACAAACTCAAACTCCTCGTTACCAACCTCTTGAAGCAACCGTCGCATCAAATCCAATGATGCAATCTTCTGACCATAGCCAAAACGATTGTATCTAACATTAAAGTCCCAAAGACCAGCCATAGAAACATCACTAGACTCAACAGCAGCCTTAACAACAGGAGCGGCCACATGACCCGCCTCCAAGCTAGAACCTATACCTCCACCATGAACGGGATTGCAGTGGCATCCTGCGTCTCCTATGAACATGACGCCGTCTGCGACGCAGCTCCACAGGGGTCGTCTTAAGGGGCATGCTCCGCCGCCTCCGTGTATGACTTTTGCTCCTTTGAACATTGGATGGCTTGCCAGGAATTGTTTGTAGAGGTCTTTTGCTTTGTGTCCTTGTCCTCCTTTGGTACCGAGTCCGACGTTGGCTATTGTGCCGCCCTTTGGGAATATCCAGATGTAGCCTCCTGGCGAGTATCTATCGTCCATGATGATTATGCAGCGGTCGG
>JABXGU010000454.1 GCA_016550415.1 archaeon
GCCAATCCAACCAATCTAATATATTTCTTGGCAATCTGCTCACGTTGCATTGAAGGAATGCCCATTATCTCCAGCCCGAGTTTGACATTTTCCACCACAGTCCTCCATGGAAATAGGGCAAACTCTTGGAACACTAAACCACGTTCAGGGCTAGGGCCACGCACCTTATGGCCGTCTAGATATACAGCACCACTATCCTCTTTTTCCAGCCCAGCGATTATCCTTAGCAAGGTGGTCTTGCCGCAGCCCGATTGGCCGACTAGGCACAGCAATTCTCCCTCATTTACTTCTATATTTATATCATTGAGTACGTTAGTAGTCGCTCCGGTTTTCTTATCCGAGAACGCCTTGTAAAGATGTTCAACTTTAATTTTTGGTGTCATCAATCTTTTTCCTGCCAGAGCAGTAGCCTCTTCTCATACTTTCTTAAGCCGAAGGCTATTAGGATTCCAATGAGACCTATCATGATCATGCCTGTCATTGTTTTGGCTGGTTCCATAGTTGAGTAGTAATACATAATCATGAATCCTAATCCAGAGTTCGTGCCAGTTAATTCCGCAGCGACCAAACACATCCATCCCACTCCAAGGCCAATCTTCAACCCTGACATGATAGAAGGGGTAGCTGAAGGTATCGCCACTTTGCAAAGCAGGTGCCTCTGTTTTGCACCCAGTGTTTTGGCGACATCGACCAACATCTTCGATGTGCTGTCTATGCCGAATGTGGTATTTACGAGAATCGGGAAAAAGGCCCCGAGACAGATCAAGAACACGGCTGGCTTGAACCCAAGCCCAAACCAAAGCATCGCAAGAGGTATCCATGCTAATGGCGGAATCGGTCGTAAGACCTCGGTAACAGGCTCAATCAGGTATCTCGCGGTTCTCCACCATCCCATAACAATCCCCAAGAAAACCCCAAGAAACGCTGCGATGCTAAAGCCAATTAGAACTCTCGCCAGGCTTATCAGGCTATGCCCTAATAATTCTCCCGCCCATTCGACTCCGACAGGACCAGTTGAAAATAGCAATTCCTTAAAGGCGAGAAAAACATCAATTGGTGTTGGTAAGACATTTGTAATTGCAGTGAGGCTGGCGAGGATTTCCCATAGCAAGAGGAAACCGAGGACGGAAATTATACGCACCAAATAGATAGGCAATCGAAGAACTCCCAACCCAACTCTTTCCCAGAGGCAGCCGACTTTATTGAATTACCTTAAATCCACTAATTGTTTCATTCCAGCACGTAAGCGAGATAGCTGAATAAAATGAGTTGGATTCAGAAACAGCTCTGTCAGATTCACAATCTCGTCTATGGTAGCTCCTTTCTTTATCAAATATAGCAGATATTGGAAAGAGTCTTTACCGCCATAGCCCACATGCTGAGCTCCTAACACCTTGCGTGTCTTGGCATCGTAAATAATTTTCTGGAACCCGGTTAACTCGGGCCATTGGTGAGCAAATAGCATTGTTCCCTCTGCCACAGGCAATGGATTCCAGTTCGGATACTCTTGTATTGGCATTCTGATCACAAACACTTTATCCAGCTTTTCTTTTGCTTCTTTCTCTGTCATGCCAACCCATGATGTTTCATAGAATGAGTGCATGCTATCACAGTACATCTCTGTCTCTAGTTCTGCCTTTTCGCCAAGAATATTTTTAGCAGCCACCATGCCGGACTGGCGGGCCTTCCACATTTCCATAATACCACCTGTGATGTCTCCGATAGCATAGACATTGGGGATGTCAGTCTTCATGCTCTTGTCTACCACTATTTCTCTTTCAGGACCTATTTGGACTCCTAATGTAGCAGCAATCTCTGATCTAGGAGTGCAGCCAGTACCCATATATACCATATCCGCCTTGATCGCTTTCTGTTGCCCGTCTTTGGTTTCAACAGTAACCGATTCCACTGAACCTTTGCCGTTGATAGCAACTAAGCTTGTATTATCTTCAATTGCCAGTCCTCTATACTTCATCATTTTGATGGTATAATCTCTGGTATCATCATCAATATTGAATTGGTTCAGAGCTGGATACATCTCTACCAATGTAGTATGGCAGCCTAATGCATTAAAGAAGCAAGCCCATGGAATGCCGGTCTTGGAGGCTCCTACCACCACCACGTTTTTAGGCTCGTAGTCCAGGTCAAGGAAATTCGCATAGGTAAAGACACCTTTAAGTTCCTTCCCAGGTACATCCGGAATTGTAGGTCCCGCTCCTGCACCGATGACAAGATTTTTGGCTTTAAATTCTCCCTTGCCCTCTATTTTTACAGTATTTTTATCAAGAATTTCTGCCCGGCGGTTCAGCATAAACTGGAGATTCAATTGCTCTTTACTCTGGTAGAACATAAAATCATAAACATACTCCCTCCCTATCAGGTAATCTCTGAGTAAAGGCAGTATTTCTACTTTCCCATTCCGCATTGGCACCTTCGGCCAATATTCTTTCTTATCCCAGATTCTAGCCTTATCCAATTCCACGGTAATATCATATAGGTAGTGATGCAAAAC
>JABXGU010000455.1 GCA_016550415.1 archaeon
TAGATGGCGAAAATGACACTAACCAAAATGGCAAATCCGATTGTTATTATGATGGTTTCAAGTGGGAGGTGGGGTACTAGAGTAAATGTAAATTCTTGACTTTGAAAGCCTGCCCCAAATTCCTCACCAAAACCGCCACCTGAGAAGAGACCGGGGAGGTATTGTCCCATAGCAAAGGCTAGAATCCATCCGAAAATGATTCCGAAAACTCCACCTAGAAAACCAAGGAGGGCAGCTTCTGATAGAAATTGTCCAAGGATTGTGCGGCTCTTTGCACCCAGTGCCTTCATTATCCCTATTTCTCGAGTTCGCTCCATGACTGTTACTAGCATGATGTTCAAAATTGCGATACCTGCCACGAGCAGGGCAATGGCGGCAATGGAGAGTAGGAAGACATTGATTAAAGTGAATATGTTCTGTATCATATCAATTATGGAACTGGGTACCAATACAAGGACTTGATCCTGATAGAAATCTCTGATTTCATCAGCTATATCACTTGCTTGATCCGGGTCACTGATTTTTACTGTAATGGAGTCCATTGCATCTGTATCATAGAGGGTTTTGGTTGTGTTAAGGGGAACAAAGAAGGCTCGGTCAAGAGGTGTTAGACCTGAAAACCCGGCTTCCTCAAGCACTCCACTCACTGTGAAGGTGACATTCTTTGAGGTGAAACCCATACCAGTACGTAATAGAAGCTCTACTGTTATGTTCTCACCAGCTTGCGCAAATACAGTGGAGGTATAACCAAGGATTCCTGTATTGTTCTTTACAGGGTCTGGTATCTCGCCTTCAGCAAAAGTCAATTTATGACTATATATTTCCAGGAACTCATCAAAATTGACACCTATCATATATGTGCTTAACGTGTCATTAGCATCATTGTAAAGTGTAACACTTCGCTGCATCAGAGGCATAGCCGCTACCACTCCAGAAATATTTGCTATTTGTTCTGATTCGTTCTCCAGAAGATAACTCAGACCACTACCAAGTAATCCTCCACTGGGCATTACAGTGATAAGATCAGCATCAAGACCTTCAGTTAACTGACCGGTTATTTCTTCTTCAAAGCCTCCACTTAGTGAGGATATTGAGACCATAGCCATAATACCAACAATAATGCCAAGTGTAGTCAAACCTGTACGCAATTTGCGGCGGCTCATATTTGTCCAAGCTAGACCCAGAATGCTACGCGCCTTCACAGTTATTGCCCTCCTCCACCAATTTTTCGTTCCCTGACGAATCGTCCATCCTGCATTTCGAATACACGATCCGCCACTGTAGTCAAACGTTCATCATGTCCTACAACGATGAAGGTTCGTTTCTGGGTCTTATTCACTTGCTGCATTAACTGAATAATTTCCACTCCAGTTGTAGTATCTAGATTTCCAGTTGGCTCATCAGCTAGCACAATTTTAGGATTATTCGCTAAAGCCCGAGCGATGGCCACACGCTGCTGCTCACCCCCACTCAATTCAGCAGGACGATGATCCATTCGCTGCGTTAATCCCACCAATTCAAGAAGTTCTGAGCTACGCGCATGCATACTACCTTTAGACTTATCAGCAAAACGTAACGGTAATTCAACATTTGCCATTGCAGTCAATTGGGGCATAAGATTGAAAAATTGAAAAACAAAGCCCACTTTATTCAAACGAACCTCTGCAAGCTGATTATCACTAAGCTGTGATAAATCCTGACCATCTACAAAGACGAGACCTTGAGTGGGGCGGTCAAGACCACCTAGTAAATGGAGTAGTGTAGATTTTCCGCTTCCAGAAACACCAAGAATAACAATGAATTCTCCTTCCCGTACTTGGAGGTCTACACCAGCAAGTGCGTGAACCCTTGTCTCTCCCATCACATAGATACGATGAAGGTCTCGCGCATCAACTAAGAATTCGCTGGTTTCCGCTGTTTTTTCCAAAGGAAGTGCAGGGAAGAAATCATAGATTTCGTCGCTCATCTCACTACATCCAAAAGTGCGGCTAAAGAATAGTATTAGGCTGTCATTCAAAACTCGGGTTTAAAAAGATACGGTAACTCCCATCTTAGGCTCGTGAGCCTCAACAAATCAAGAAAATACACTATGAGAAAATGAAAGACCTCACTCATTAGTCTCATTCAATCTTCAGTGAATAATGGAAGAATGGGCGTCACAACGAAATCCACATAGTCCAAGAAAGGTTCTAGACCTTTCTGGATAGTTTCCGCACTATCAACCTCAAGGACAAAGAAGCCTCGTGAAGAAGCCGCACAATAATGTGCAGGAAACGGAACCTTCCAATCCTTTGGCTGTTTCCACTTCTCAAGTAATTTGGTCACCGTTTGAAGATGTTCTGGGTCACGATACCATTCAATTAAAAACTTCATAGACTTTTCACCTCCTTGCCAGCCCATGGGAGAATCATCAATCTACATCGTATGCTACTATTCTCATCACTAAAGACAATTACTGTAAGAAAACATGGTCACACTCCTCCCTCTCAGGCTTCGCAGAGAACTTAAAATATTCCAACCATGTTTCCTCGTTTAGATAATGGGAAGCGATTATAATGCAAGTGAGAAAAGCCACAGCATCAGATAAGCAAAGCCTTCTACAATTACGCACATCATTACAAGAACATGTAGAGGAATCAAATGATGGAATTTGGAAGATAACAGAAATGGGAATGCAAAAACTTGAACAAGATGTCGACCAAATGCTTTCCAATACAGAGGGTCTTGTTCTTATCGCTGAGAAAGATAGAAACATCATGGGGTTTGCCTATGGCCAAGTAGTTCAAAGAGCTGACTATACTCCTAAGAGAGTTGGTTTCATCAATATGATCTTCATACAGGAGAACCATAGACGACAGGGAATAGGCACAAAGCTAGTACAAAGATTATGTCAGCTATTCAAATCTAAGGCTGCAGAGCACATCTCTCTTCGCTATGTAGTCGGGAACAAGGAGGGTCAAGCATTCTGGGAACAACTTGGGTTCAAACCAATAATCCATACAGCAAAGATTAACTTAGAGCAACTTGAAGAAAGATTACTAAAGTAATGATTCAATTGATTCCAGGGAGTGCAAAAGATATGGAGCGTCTTCGTAAAATTCGCTGCTCTCACGAGGAAGGCGATGTTTTGTACGTTTATGTTGGTGACAATCCTGAAAACGAGATAGAAGGACTCGTTCTCAAATGTAGCAAATGTGGGGCAATGATAGGTCATCACTTTTTCGTAAAACCTAGAAAAGGCGCGAAGCTCTTCAATGAAAAGGGACAATGGGTTGGAAGATACAAATAGAAAGTCGTTAGCGAGCAAGATAAACCTAAGAGATCTGCTTTTTATCCATCACTTTCATTAGATGGCTCAACTTCTTGTGATTCCGGAGCGCGTTTTTCTTTTACCTTATATAGGATTCGGGGAAATATCCGTCCAGTCCGTTGCATATAATTCTGATACTCCTCTCCAAAATGGTCTAGCATCATCCTCTCTTCACTCGGAATCAGCAAAGTATACATAAACGCCACAAAAATAGCGAAAAAGATAAACAACAAAAAATTTGCCGAAATCAAACCCATACCCATCATAAAGATGAAAAAAACAGAGTACATGGGATGCCGGACTCGACTATAAGGTCCCTCCATACAAAGTTCGTGCTTACCTTTAATCTCCAGAGTACGACTCCAGTGTCTTCCCAATATATGATGAACCCACCAAAGTAATGGCAAACTGATGCTGGCTATCCCTACACCAAGCCATCGCATACAATCAGGCAAGAGAACTTGGAACAACATCATCCATGGCAATCCTGCAACGTAGAAAATACTAGTAACAATGAACAAGAGTATATCAGCCGACAATACAACCAATGCACCCTTTTCGGATCTTGTCATATTGGCCCAACGTTGTTCACCTTCTCCCCTGTTTTTCTGCTCTCTCTTCCCCTTCCGACCATAACCAATCCGAATGGCAGCAAGTATAACCCATAGTACTATAAACAGGATACGAAAGAGAAGCTCATCGCTCAAAGTATTCCACCTTCAACATTCTCTGGTATACAATAATACCTAGCTAGATTGTTGGGAATGTCTATGCTTAATTCGTGATATATAATATGCTGAAAAAATGGGTTGGATGACATCCTGATTAGGTGATTTGAGGTTGAATGGATTGATGGCTGATAAACGAAATCGAATATTTTCAATTGATTGTATTGAAGGAATGCAAACCATTCTAGAACCTGATAGTGTTGATGTTATTGTAACATCTCCACCCTACAATATCGGAGTCAAATATGAGAAATATGATGATACCATTTCACGAGAAGCGTACCTAGATTGGATGGAGAATTTCGCAAAAAATTGCCAAAATGTTTTGAAACAAGACGGATCATTTTTCTTAAACATTGGTCACAAACCCACAGATCTATGGGTTCCTTGGGAGGTCGCATTTCGGCTAAGAAGGCAGTTCACCCTTCAGAATGTAATAATCTGGGTGAAATCTATTGCAATACAAAAAGAGGATGTGGGGCAATATCCTGGCATAACAAGTGATGTAGCCATAGGTCATTTCAAGCCAATAGGTGGAAAGCGATTCCTAAATGACTGCTTCGAATACATCTTTCATTTCACAAAAAAGGGAAATGCAAAACTTGACAGACTAGGCATAGGTGTTCCCTACCAAGACAAATCCAATATTGGAAGGTGGAAATCAGCTACAAGAGACCTAAGATGTAGGGGGAACACATGGTTTATTCCATATGAGACCATCCAACGCAGGAGCAAAGAGCGACCCCACCCCGCTACCTTCCCTATCAAACTACCAATGATGTGCATCAAGCTACATGGAACAAAAAAAGGCAACCTTGTACTTGACCCTTTCATGGGCTTGGGAAGCACAGCAATAGCCTGCATTCGACTTGGTGTTGATTACATTGGTTTCGAAATTGACGAATCCTATATCGCTGTAGCAAATCGACGAATTAAGCAGGAATCATAATAGAATTCAACATCTCTCAGATACAAGAGAAATAAGAAATTTGGATAAACTCGAATAAGAAACGAAGTACAAATTGAAGTCCTAAATGGATTGAATTTTATAACTGAATTATTTTTCATATTGTGAGTAAAGATGTTTGATTGGAGAAAATCATAATGACTACAATTGTAGGTGTGCTTTTAGAGGTCTTTGAACGTGAAGCCCAACAAGCTCGAGTAGTGATTTCTACTATCGGCAAAATCCCCAAGGACTATAAACCAAAGGAGGGAATGAGGACTCTGTGGGAACTTGCCAATCATCTTGCGCAAATTCCCCTCCTCGACCCCAGTTTTTACGTAGGTGAAATAGCCAATGTTGAACAGGCACAAGCCAAAGAGAAGAAACTAAAGAGTGACGACTTGAAAGGATTGCTAGCAACGTTTGATAAGGGAATCAAAGAAGTGGGCAAACGCTTCAAAGGTATGACAGATGGGGAGTTCTTTGCTAAGACCCTCAAACCCTTCTATGAAAAAAGACCAAAGAAAAATTGGGCACACTACATGCCCGAATTCATAACCCATATTTCAATGCACAAGATGCAACTCTGGATGTACCTAAAGCTGGCTGGCGCAAAAGTGGACATGATGACCTACTACGGTGTTTCGCCAGAATAAAAGCCAAATCACTTGATGAATTCATACCCATTTATCAAGGGTTTTAGCTCTTATTTCGTTCTCCTCCTCCCAAAGTTTCTGGATTCTTTTTATTCTCTCCACGAAGTAGGAGACCTGTTCAAGTCGAATATCAACAGGATTAACAGTCTTATCTGTCCGAAGAGTTACGCCATAGGGTCGAAGAGAAATCGCTTCGGTCTCCCCAACTTTGTTATATCTCTTACCGTCGAATTGTATGATAGGTCGAAGACTATCAATGTAGAGGTCTTGATAGGAAACCTCGATCACAATCTCTGGTTTAACCCATAGATAGCCGCTTTCTTCATAGAGTGGTTCTATAAGGTCAAGAAGAGGAGAAGATGGTGCGATTTGAGCTCCATCAGCAATATCTATGAACTCCCCATTCTTTGTCATTAAAGCAATCTTAGCACCTAAGATTGGACCATCAGTATAGCTGATACTAGCACCACATAAGGGACATGTTATCAAGTCTTTTCCATACATATCCCAGGTTCCGGTTCCATCCTTGAGTCGGATATTATCCTTGAACCAGTCTTCTTCTTTGATGATGCCCTCCCTAACTAGCTTCTTCAACCATAAGGAATCAAATCTCGTCCCACAATCATCACATACTGGTCGAATCTTCCTAGTTCGCTCAGGAATCCGGAATGCAATGATTGCCACATCTAATGTATCTCGGTACTTCAGTTTGTATCTGCTACTATCGTCAAGACAAAGGACAAGCCCCTCAAACCCCCGTTTCGTGATGTATTCATCCCAGAATGCTTGAACCTCGTTTTGATGTTTTCCGATTGCATCGGTGAATTTCAAGTGGTCAACTAGGTGAACTCTACCATCGTCACTCCCTAGAGGGAAATCAAAGTCAACTTTTAATGTATTGAACCTTTCAAGTGGTGAACCTATTCTTACCAATTCCTCTGATTTGTTGACAACGGCATAGTCAAAGAGTGCAAATCTGATCCGTGCTACATCGATTAAGGAATTGGGATTTTTGATTATGCTCATGCTCTTGTTGAATTCGGTCATATACGCCTTTCCTTGAATCATCCTAACAACGTAGGTTTCACCAATGAATGCAGTGTCCTTATGCTCTGTAAGATCTTCATCAAAGTACTTTGTGACCGGGTGTTCCTTGTTTGGTCCAAGCGAGAAATAACATCGACCTCTCGGATTCCAAGCCACGAATTTCTCTTTCTCCTTATTCCAAAGGATGATTGAAAGCATACCATTGTATTTTATCTGCACAATGCCACTCTTGTCCTTTGGAAGCTCAGGAACAACATTCCTCTCTGAGAAGCCATACTGCAACATTCCAGGTTTGACTTGATAGATTGACCTACAGAACTCTCTTTCTCGTGTTCCCGATTCGAAATGTTCCTGCCCAAAGAACTTCTGGTTGAGTTTCATAGAAGACCCTAACTAGACTGGTTTTTCCCCCAGCCTCCTCTTAATTCTATTTTTTATTTAATACCATTCGTAAAAAGTCATTCCAATATGAGTTGCTAGAAGTCTTCAAAGAAACTAGTATTTATGAAAGAACTTTATGCCAACGCCATTGAGCTCGAATCTGAGAGAACCCCAGTTTACGATAAAGACCAATGGCATTCTCTGCAATAATACCGGTTTCTGCAATCGCCCTCCGATGACCCCTTTCTTGCATCCACTGTAACAAGTAAAAGAGAAGTGCCGTTCCAATACCCTTTCTTTGATACTCAGGTAGTACCCCCGGTACACCCAACTGCCCTCTAGCCGAGAACTCTATAGCCCCCACAACCTCACCCTCAACCACCCCGACAAGCTGAACCTCCCCCCATGGTTCCTCTAACCAGCCTCGCACCTGGTCCATAGAAGGGTTAGGTCCATAAGCCCATGGAGCACACTCACCGAAAATACGAGTCAAAACTGGCAAATCTTCAACCGATGGAGCCCTAACAGTGACCTTTGAATTCAAGGGCACCTGATTAAGAGGTTGGCGGAGATCTAATTCCAAATAAACACTATCATGATCAAACGGCTCTTTCTCAGAATACTTACGATAATAGAAAACCTCCTCATGAACAAACCCCAAGTCCGCTAACAGGGCTGACGCCCCTAAATTATCACTATGGGCATACACCAACGCAACTTCAGCTCCCAGATCTTGAACCTGTTCCAAGCTTTTGCTCATCAAAGCACTCGCAATCCCTCTGCGTCGATATTCAGGAAGCACAACAATTCTGCTTTGCCCGAAATTAGTATCCGTCGGCTCATACACAACCTTACAGACAGTATCCTCCCCAACCTCCTTAACCATGCGACAACAAGCGTAACCAACAGGAATATCACCCAAGAAAGCCACCCAGAGCTTAGCGTCTGGATCACGAACTAATTTCTGAATATCCTCCGCTCGA
>JABXGU010000456.1 GCA_016550415.1 archaeon
GTCGATAGGCGTTTTCAGGCACTCTTTGGTTCTCTGTTAATTGGGGTTATAATCAAGTCCATCGTTTTTCTTGTAAGTGCTCAAATAGTAGAAATTATCGGGATATCTACAGGGATACGGACACATGGGTTCTTAATCGGTGTCGGAGATTATGAGATTCTTGATCATTTTGATGATTGGACATGGTATTATGAGGTTTTCGTGCAACGTTTCTTAGACGGGCACTTATTGTATACTCCTGCCCTTTACGAGATGATTCCAGGGAATCAGAGTTATGTCTATCCACCATTGTTTCTTTATTTGATCGTTGCATTCTCATTTCTTCCAGTCAATTTTGGCATCATGGCTGGCATTGTCTACATTGACCTTATCACAGGAACATGCCTTTTTCTAATCTCATTACGTATTACCGATTCAATTCCTCGGGCCTTTCTTGTCTCAGTTATCTACTACCTTAATCCCATTTTGCTGTGGTGGACAGATTATCTGTGGTTTGGAGATGCAATTTATAATGCCCTCATGCTTCTAGGATTTCTCTGTCTTATAGAAAAGCGCTTCAAAATGGCAGCATTGTTCCTTTCCCTCTCATTTATGATCAAACAACTAAGTATTATCTTCGTTCCAGTTCTATTCATCTTCGCCTATAGAGAAAGTTTGCACACATTTTTGAAAACATTACTCATTGTAATTACAGTAGCCCTCCTTTTTTCAATACCCTACCTTATCATCATGCCCTTCACATATTTCCAGTCTGTACTGTTGGGTTCTGGAGCCTTCTTGTACATCGACGAAATGCCACCCTTTAACTCGCCTGTCCAATTGTTTGCCTCTTTCTGGTTCCTCCCCCAATCAATCCGCAACATCATAGCCATTGCAATTGCATCATATATTCCCCTATTGTTATTCTTCGGTCTCATGTTTCCCTATTTCTACGATATGGCATCATATGAAAATTTAAATTGGCAATATCAACTAATAGGTTCCAGTTTCATCCTCGTTGCAGGTTTTTACACTTTCTTTCCTCGAGGGCTATTCAAATGGTATCTCATCGCCTTCTCCACCTTCTTTGCCCTCGCTATTATCTGCATTCCGGGAAGAATCTCTGCTCGTATTCCAATCCTTGAAGAAACGCTACCTTGGTACAAGAAAATATTGGCAGTGTTGAATCTGAGATTAACCCTTGGGTTTATTTCCTATTTCTTAATCAGTTTTGCCTTGACTTGGTGTCATAGATGGATGGGTCCCGGGGTACTTCTTTTAACACTCATTGCATTCAGCTTCTATTGGCTACGAATTGGTCAAAAGGAGTCATTTCCATCATCACTACCACTTGAAACCACATGAAGTCTTTCCAAAATCTAATAACCCTTCTTTAATTTCAGTTGATAGTTATAAAAAGGGAAAGTAGCGGATGAACTCCAATTACCCGTTTTTCTCATCTATTATTATCTTGGGAGGTTTGTATTCACCAGTATAAGTGAATCTAAGGGCATATACGGTGACTACAGTGCTTGTGATCAAAGAGAATCTAGGGCTGGGTTATGTTGGTGTTGTTCCTTCATAGTAGTTTAGTGGTGTGAATCCAGCTGAAGCTGCGATGATGTTTCCTGGAAACATTAGTATTAATGTATTGAAGTTAGCGACTGCATCATTGTAATCGAGTTTCGCTTGTGTAATCCGGTTTTCTGTACCAGTTATTTCATCGAAGAGATTCTGATAGAGTGTGTCACCTGCAACATCAGGATAATCTTCTGCGACTGCTAGAAAAAGTGAGTTGAATAATTGGTTGAGTTGTGAGGAGACATTGGCCTGTTCACTGAAAGTGCCATTCAACGTTAACCATTGGGTTCGTAATTGGACAATCTGTGTCAGGAGATCGTTGAGGAATGATGTGTGGTTTTGAACTACTTCGATAAGTTGAGGGATGAGTTCGATTTTTCTTTCATATTCTACCCAGATTGCATTCCATTTTACCCGTGCCTGTTCCCGTGATGCTACGATGTTATTGTAAGACAATATGTAAATGGCTCCAAACGAGCCTCCCACAATAGCTATCGTGAGAACAGCACAGAGGGCAATTTGCTTTGTACCTGTCTTCATTTCTTTCACCTGTTTTCTTACTTAGGTTCTCCATCCTCCGCCAGCTGATGTTCCTCCTCCACCCTTAATTCTTCCCACTCCTGAAACAACGATGCCGCCTCCAAGGCTAATTCCAAGTGTATATAGTAAAACTAGAAATGGAGGTATTGGGTCTAGCCACCAGGCAAAAATTAGCAACCCAATACTAATTGCTATCGCTATGAGTAAGGCTATAGGGTTTCTACAATATATTAGGAATCGAAATGTTTGGAATATTAACAATAGGGGGATTCCTGCTATCAAGCCTGCAATTAGGGGGTGTTCAAAAGCCCATGTCTGAATCCAAAAAGGTTGGGGACCCGCTATCACCCTTGGGTCGTCCTTAAACTCATTATACAACGCGACTATGCCTTCATAGAAACCATCATAGAATTCATAGTAATCAAAATATATTGTAAAATTATTGCGACCAATTTGACCCGCTTCAGAATCTGTTATAGTTCCCTCCATCCCCAGCCCAAGTTCTATGTCAAACTCATAGGAAAAATGTGTCTCATTGACATCCTCATAATATAACACCAAAAGAATCCCGTTATCTACATCTGCCTTCCCAACTCCCCATTGGAGGAATAAAAGATGGGAATACCTAGCAATGTCATAGCCTTCTAAATCAGTTGTAGTCACTACAAAAATTTCAACTGTGGTTTCATATTCAATATAGCGACACAAATCTTCAAGGTCCTCCTCCTCTGAAGAAAAGAGGAGATACGCCCAATCGTTGACCATATATCCTGTAGGAGGAGGCAAACCTGCCACTGGAAGAATCATAGGGAGTAGTATAAAGGAGGCTATAATAGGTATCAAAAGCAATTGTAGCCGCAAAGAAGCATTTGACATTAGCCCTGTTATTAATTTCAAGACCTTTTTCTGCTTTTTCATTTCTTATATTTCGAATCCAACCTCATGTGTTTTCAGTTCAATTGGTTTTTACTATAATTTTATATTGTAACCTCAAGAAGCATTTGCCACTCTTCCTGAACTTCCTTGTTTAGTGGGAGTGATTATCGTTACCCATAACAAATACAAGAGCGCGTCAAGGTATCAGTTGTCGGCACTTCGCCGTTATCCTGGTCTAACCTTTGTTAGTGTTAGCCTTGCTCTTTTTGCTGCATATCTTACGGTTTTGCCAGCGTGGGTTATTGGTGATGCTACTGATGCGCTTCAGTATGCTGTGGATAATGGATTGGGTTTAACGCCAGAGTTTGTTTTTCTTTGTTGGTTTGTTCTTGGAATTGCACTAGCTCTGTTTCTTACGATTCTTGGTGTAGGTTATGCCTTTGCAATTATGACACTTCGATGGGAACGGGACGCACGCCAGGAGTTCTTTGAGGTTATTCAGGACAACAGTATGACCTTTCATGACCAGGTTGATAGTAAACAATTACTCGCAGTTGCCATGCAGGATGTTAGGTGGGTTCGTTTTTCATTGAATCCTGCGTTGCGAAATATTATCACAGCACTGGGTTCTCTCATAGTTGCTTCAATTTTCCTAGCACTGGTTGATTTTTCATTTGGATTATTTCCCACGCTTGGTCTCCTGATGCTAGTGGGAGCTCCACTGTACGTCTATTTTGCCTATAGATATGCGAATAAGGTGGAGCCAGTTCGACGAGCTCGATCTGAACAGAATGAAAAATTGACAGCAGTTAGTCAGGAGGTGTTCAGAGGGATAGAGGTGGTAAGGGCCTTTGGAACTGAGAAGTTTGAACAAGAAAAATTTACCCATGTCTCAAAGGAATATCAGCATTTGCAGACTCGTGAGGCTAGATTGGCAGCATTCTATATTCCCGCCCTCATCATGACCGTCATCACTGCATTTGCATTTCTCTATGGTGCCTATCAAGTTCTACAAGGCGTGTTCCCGGTGGGAACGCTTGTTAAAATTGTAGGTTTGCTCATTACCTTCGATACATTTAGCTTCATGTTACCGCGATTTCTCCTCGTCATTCGAGGTGGCTATGTCAACGCACAGCGTATTGTAGAAATTCTGAATTGGAAGGATCCTCTCGAAGAACCAGAAAACCCAGTAACCGAAGTGAACTGGAGAGGAGATATTGTCTTTGATAATGTAAGCTTCAGCTACACCTCGAATGATGGTCCAAACAATGCTTATGCGTTAAAGGAGATTAAGCTTACAATTCCTGGTGGGTCGAGAGTTGCCCTAATTGGAGGTCCTGGTTCAGGAAAAAGCACTATTTTGAAACTCCTTCTTCGATTATATGATCCTACAAAAGGGAAAATTTTGATAGATGGTGTAAATCTCAGGAATGTTTGCACACGGGATGTTCGCAATGCGGTGGGCTTGGTTGAACAAGACATTTTTCTTTTTAGGATGAGTGTCAGGAACAATATTGCCTTTGGAAACCTAGATGCATGCGATGAAGAAGTTATTTCAGCAGCGGAGAAGGCTCAGGCACACAACTTCATCACTGAATTATCCAAAGGCTATGACACTATTATTGGAGAACGCGGGAGTACCCTAAGTGGTGGTCAGCGACAGCGACTTGCCATTGCCAGAACATTAGTTCAGAACCCGAAGATACTCCTGTTAGATGACTCTGTCAGCGCTATTGATGCCCAAACTGAATATCAGCTAAGGAAGGCTTTGGATGAGGTGATGCGGGGACGAACCAGCATTACAGTTACTCAACGGCTTCGGACACTCCTCGAATCAGATCTCATTATCATTGTTGACAAAGGTAAACTTGTCGCCATGGGCACCCATGATGAATTGATAAAAACCTCAGAACATTATCAACGAATCTTCGAGCAATTACCGGGCGCATTATCTTACGTTCAAAAGATGAAAGGGAGAGGAGGTGCTACCTAATGGGAATGCGTGCCCGTCGAGGACCTGTGGCATTATCCGGGACGAGAGAAAAGCGTAGCCGACCGCTTCGCCATCTTTTGAAAAAAATGTTTGGATACTTGGGTCGCTTTAAGAAGATAATAGTAATTGCTACATTTCTTGTTATTATAGCTACAATATTCTCTGCTATTGACCCTCTTGTCCTATCTTGGGGTATTGACCTTGTTATAACTCCAGGTAGTGTCCTAGGTGGGCTTCTAGTTATAGGTGGATTGTATGTGTCATTGCGGCTAGCCAGCTGGACGCTTAGTTCCCTTAACACTTGGATTTTGTCAGGTGCGCAAGCTGGTTTTGTTCAGGCACTTCAACAAGATGTATACAATCACCTGGTGCAGGCAGATTTGGCTTATCACAAATCTGAAGCGAGTGGTGATGTTACCTCACGAGTGACCTCTGATACTGATGCCCTAGGCCAAGGTATCCAAATCATCATTGACTTCTCGAGTCAACTATTGCTATTAGTTGCCACTTTCTTGCTTCTTTGGTTTACTTCACCATTTGTTGCCCTAACCGCCTTAGTAGTTGTTCCTGTAGTCATTCTTGTTGTCTTTCTATTTGGAACCGTGGGTCAGCGAACAATGTTAGCTTCTCAGCGAGCTGTAGGACAGGTCTCAGGCCAGATAGCTGAGAATCTCAGTGGGGTCCATGTTGCCAAAGCATTCAACCGAGAACATGAAACTGCCACTCTATTAAGCAAGTTGAATCAAAAGGCCTACCATTACGGATTTCGCTTCATGATGCTCATGACATTAATGCAACCTTTGGTTCGTGCGACAGGAATTGCAGCGGTTGCAGCAATTTTATTCGTTGGTGGCAGCCTTGCTATTGGAACTTTGCCTGTATTAACGATTGGTGAGGTCTTCCTTGGGACTATTTTGATTCAGCGATTCTTACGCCCTCTCCTAGGTCTGAGTATGATGGCGTCCCAGTTTCAAGCGTCAATGGCTTCTATGGACCGCCTCTTAGATGTCCTCGAATCACAACCTTCAGTAAGAGATAGTTCCTCAGCAATTCCTTTGAAAGTTGAAAGTGATGGTATTACCTTTGAGAATGTAACCTTTGCCTACATACAGGACA
>JABXGU010000457.1 GCA_016550415.1 archaeon
AGCATATTGGATGTGTGTCTGGGTTCGATGAGCTTCCCGTTTTCGTTGAGCTTGTCGTCTACTGGGAGATACAGTGTATTGCCGAGAGCGTCCGCGCCTACTTTCTTGGCTGATTTTATTACAATCACGACTTATACCTATACAGACCCCGACGAAGATAATAATCATAATGAGCCAGAAGAGGAATTCAAAAAGCATGAATTCGAATTGCACGGCGTTGTCCACCTGTTTCTGTGTACCATTAGAAAATTCAGCTTTATCAGTTTAGACCTTTTGTATTGTGTCAATTAGAACTGGCAGTTTTTCTATGTTATGGAGTCTTTCGAAGCATATTTGGTTAAGGATAGATGCCCCGGGCTTCGATGGCTTCAGCAATCCGCGTTAAGGCTACAATATAGGCTGCAGTGCGCATATGCACTTTTTCCTTTTGATGGACTTTGTAAACTTCGTTAAATGCTTGGACCATACGTTGTTCGAGTTTGGCATTCACTTCATCCTCAGTCCATGATTCTCGGGTCAGGTTTTGGACCCATTCCATGTAACTGACTGTGACCCCGCCAGCATTCGCAAGTATATCAGGCACTACGAATACACCATTCTTGTAAAGAATATCATCCGCTTCTGGAGTGGTCGGACCGTTGGCTCCTTCTCCAATGATTCTAGCTTTTATCCGTGGAGCATTTTCTGCCAAGATCTGGTTTTCGAGGGCAGCAGGAATGAGGATATCTACGTCGAGTTCAAGAAGCTCTTCGTTCGTGAGCTTCTTAGTGCCTGGGTATCCCACAACAGAGCCAGTCTTTTTCTTATGTTCCATCACCTTTTCGGGGTCAATACCCTTCATATCAACGATACCACCGCGTGAATCACTGACAGCAACGATTTTAGCTCCGTATTCGGCTATGAGAACGGCAGCATAATAGCCAACGTTTCCATACCCTTGAATCGCAACGGTAGCACCGTTGAGATCGAGATTGACGTGTTTTGCGGCTTCCCGGACAGTAATCACCACACCTCGGCTTGTAGCTTCACGTCGACCAAGGCTTCCACCAATGGCAATTGGCTTACCAGTAATGACCTCGGGCACAGCATAACCTTGCGCTTCTGAGTAGGTATCATAAATCCAGGCCATTTCACGATCGCCCGTATACACATCTGGGGCAGGGACATCCCGGTAGGGACCGATAATATCCATAATTTCGTGGGTAAACCGTCGAGTGAGATGTTCTAATTCATGAACGCTCATTTCCTTCGGGTTACACACAATTCCACCTTTTGCCCCTCCATAGGGAACGCCAACAACAGCCGTTTTAATCGACATCCAGATGGCTAAGGCCTTTACTTCGTCCATGCATACATTTGGGTGATAGCGAATGCCACCTTTGAAAGGACCAAAGGCGTCCCAGTGCTGGACACGCATCCCCTCAAAGACTTTGATACGTCCATTATCCATTCGAACGGGTAGCGAAACGACAAGGGCACGTTTTGGGTTTTTGAGGAGCTCAAGGATGTCGGGGCTGAGGTTCATTTTTTTAGCAACAATTTCGAGTTGTTGTTTTGCAATTTCATAGGGGTTGGGTTCAGCACAATGTTCGGTTTCCAAGGTGTGCCACCTCGGGTTGTTATGTGGAGCTCTCACTAAATAATAGGTTAAAAGTGCTTTCTTGTTCCGAGAGTCTAATTAGTGGAATCGTGGTGAAGAAACAGACCTGAGCTCTGGGCGCCGTTTTTGTCTGGGTCGCGATTCCTGCCGACGAAGCCGTAGCAGAGTTGCCATAGTCGATGCGATATCCTCAGGTGGGAATTTATAGAGATGGTAGCGAATTATGAGAAACCTGCTTCGTGGATCGCTGGGATTACCGACACTATGGGCTAAATGAAGAAGCTCTTCATCGGACATGCTTTGAAGTACTTTGGCTATTTCTGGGGAGTACCGGGAGGGTAGAGGAGTATTTTGGTTGTTTATCATGCTAAGTGTGGTCTGAGATGAATGCTCAAGTATTCGATGCCCTAGTTGTACTGTACCTGGAACAGATAATGGATCGGGTGAAGGGGCGCTAGCGGTGCCACTAAGCATTGCAAATGCAACACGGAGCTCCTGTATTGTGTAGCGTGCCATTATGGGTTTTGCTAGAATTTGTTGGATTCCGGGTTCTTTTGGGTCTTTACTGAACCTTCGTAAGAGGCGAAGTTCTTCTGTTCCAAGACTTGATAATTTGTCAGAAAGGATTCTAGCCCGAGATACTTTGACACGTTTGGAAGTTACATACGGGGGACGATTCCTATTAAACATCAGTGAGTCCCTCCACACTCAGACGAGGATATGGAAATGGTTGGATAAAGCTGTTCCCGTTGCGGTTTAGACAATAACAAAATGAACTTGCCAGTTATTCGGATTCAGCTTCAGGTAATGTGCGTCTGAGTGCCGCAATGGTTGCTGAAACGTCTTCCCATGGATATCGGTACAGTTGGTTCTTGATGATGATGAGGCGAGAGCGTAGATCATGAAGGTCATTATAATGGCGTAGTAGCCATAGGAAATCATTCATTGGAATACTTGTGAGGATGTCGCTGATTTCTTGGGTGGCTTTTACGGAAGGGAGTTGAGGAGCTTCATCGGTTGAAGTTAATAACCGTTGGGGGGGCAGAGAGTTCGTCTCTTGTGTGGGTTTCCAAGGTTTGGCATTCTCAAACCCTAGTGGTTTCTCGCTAAGGGGTAGCTTATGGACGCCATCAAGGGCAGCAAGAGCAAGGCGTAGTTCGTGGATAGAATATTCATCAAGAAGAGCCGAGGAGATGATTTGTTTTGCTTCAGCATCATTGGGAGAGTCATAAATTCGCCGCAATAGAACGAGATCGGGTTCGGGGAGTGCTGCGAGTTTATTAGAGAGTTGTCGCGTCCGATTAACGGGTACCTCAATAGTGTCTTCAATGAATTTCGGTTCTTTAGAAGGACCCATCTAAACTCGCCACACTCTGCCGCCTTGAGGAAGCTGGACGTATTTAGGTCTTCGCATTTTTGACGTGAAATCATTCGCTTCACTAGCACCTGAATTATCTAGGTACCTTCTTGAGGTTACACTACACACCAATATATGAAATCAACTCGTTAACAATGATGGGTGTAACTCATGGAACTGCGAAAAATCAAACGTGAAATCCGGATTTTAGGAGTGGACGATGCACGATTCACACGTGGCAAAGATTCATGGACCAGATTAGTCGGGGTTATCTTTCGAGGAGGAGATTACATGGAAGGCTGCGTTCAAGTTCCCATTCGTGTTGATGGACATGATGTTACTGCCCAGCTAATCAAAATGATCAAAAGCTCTCCCCATTACGGACAAGTGCGATTAATTATGACTCGTGACACAATATTTGGTGGAGTTAATATTCTCCATTTACGCGAGCTATTTGAAGGAACGGATCTACCTGTAATTGCAGTCTCAGATTCTAAACCGAATATGCCGCAAGTAAAAAAGGCCCTTCGTCAAATTGATCCTTCTGGTTGGGAGCAACGTTTTACTGCGCTTCAAGCCTCAGGTCCTATTCGAGAAGTTGAATCCCGAACCGGTCGGGTGCCAGTTTATATGCAGTGGAAAGGGCTCCCGTTGAAGCAGGCAGTGGAGGTTATTCAGAAAACCTCGACTCGAAGTCGGATACCGGAACCAATTCGTGTTGCGCATCTTATTGCTTCAAGTTTTGTTCCGGACGAATAAACAGATCTGGATTATATTGTGTTTGAACTCCGAAATGCTGAAGAAATTGTACGACCAATTCGATGGGAAGTCCGATAACTCCTGTGTAGCTCCCTTCGATGGATTCGACGAGCATATTGCCCTTCCCTTGGATGGCATAGCCTCCTGCTTTGCCGATTGGTTCCTTAGTTAACAGGTACTCTTGGAGCTCATTATTGGTGACAGATTTGAAAGTCACCTTCGTCCACTTATGTCCGATTTTCGTTTCTTGAGATTCAACCTTGACCACGGCAGTCGCACTAATGACGCGATGCGTTTTGCCAGCAAGCTCTTTGAGCATGTGGTATGCCTCAGTAGTGGTTATGGGTTTTCCTAGGACTTTATTTTGATCGGTGATGACGAGTGTGTCACCGCCAATTACTATTCCGGTTTCAAGTAAGGTGACTACACTTAGGGCTTTTTGAAGAGCATTTCCACG
>JABXGU010000458.1 GCA_016550415.1 archaeon
ACGAAATTATATTAGACACAAAATCGGGATAATCCGCCGGGCACTCCCTAATGAAGTTCAACGTATCTATCCACTTGCAGATGTGGAATTCTATCTTACTTCAGCAAAAGATGTTCTATTAATCTCCCACAAAGGAGGTCTTTCTGCTACAGGATTATTTGTGGTTGACAAGCTTCCAGTGGGAATAAGGGGCAATATGTCTGCTTTCATTCGTGCAGTGTATAGTACCGGGCTTCCTCTGTTCTACACGCTTCTTCATGCTCCTGTTTCCGAAGAAAGATTGCCCCAACTTGGAGCCCTTTCTGATAAGGCACAAGCTGCACTCGAATCCTATGATCCATCACAACTAGCATCCTTTGCATGGCGTTGTGGAGGAGTTTGGAAAACAAGACTCCTCCTAGGAACCCGTCGTGACAGTTCCAATCTCGATGATGGAAACTTGCAGGGAACACTTGAATCACAAGTTCGTCAAGACTTACAGACTCTACAAATGGCATTTAGAACCGCATATCCCCACATCCGACTGAGGCGCCTAACAAATCAAGAATTGGAAGATGGAATACGCTCAACATTACTACTTGGTAAGCCACCCCATTTTTTCTAACAGGGGCGGAGTCTGCCCGATACTTCTTGCGGATTCCGCCACTCCTAGCAAAGGGATTAGGAAGTGGAGTCCCCGCTGAATTCGTCATTCCCACCGACCTGAAATCCGATATTATCATCGGCTTCACCTATGAGACAGAACTTATGCAATCAGAATCACCTGTTGGCCTACGATTCGACGATCTCCCCTCAGGTATTCTAACTCTTGGCGAACAAGAATCACGCCGCACTACAAACAAAAGAATCGTGCTGGAGACTTCAAAGCATTCTCTTGACTATATCATTGTAACAACAAATACTGATTATCGTGAGTTGACTCAACACACTCCCGATTGTAGAATCTATGTGTTAGGACAGAATCTGCGGATAAATCCCCTGGACACAGAACAAATGGAAATCAATGCTTATGCTGGACTGTTCGCAGAAGCCCTAAGACCATTTTCTCTCTCAGATAAGCAGTGGCTCCTCCTCTATAGAATACTTGGCAATATTCATACTGCACACTCACCTCCAACTCTTTTGGATTTACTGGATGAAATTCGGGCTTTTCTTGCACGAGGAGAATTCAGTGATTATGGTGAACGTCGAGATGCTCAATTCCTCGAACGATTAAGCAGCACTCTCTCAACTGGTCCAGCTGGTGCATGTTTTACTGGCCTATCCCAACCTTCCTTCAAGGAACTAATCTCCCCAGGAATCACAATTATTGAATGCCCAACATTTGACAGGCACATCAATGATTTTCTTCTATCATTAATTCTCGCAAAGGTTTGTGCGGCCCGAACAACCCAAGATACAAGAAGAATCTTCTCTCCACTTGTTCTTCTTCTCGATGATTCTGACCTTCACCTATTTGGAACATCTAGAACACAACATTATGACAAAGATGATGTCAGGGGAATCCGCTATTGGCAACAACGACTTACCGAGGTGGATGCTTCTCTACACCTCAGCGGAAATCATCCGAGTCTCCTCCCCAATGGTGTTGCCGGATTATTTGGAACACTAATCGTACATAGACTCAAGCTCAAAGAGGACCTTGACATGGTTCAAGTACCACTCAAGCTCTCAAGTCTACAAACTAGTCCATACTCCTCAAAACGAGAGAGTCTGTATCACCGTGAATTACTCAGACAAATTGAACCAAATATGGCGCTTATGACGCGACCTGATCTCCAAACCACTGTTCCTCTACGAATCATTCCACTACCATCAACACCTGTAGGCACCACATCTTCTATGATTTTTCCACCGACAAGCCTTACAACTACAGTGGCACCAACCATGTTACACAAAGATTTCACCACACATGTTGAAGATGCAGTACGCCTCCTCAATGTGCTCCGTGAATATCGTTTAACACCCACCGCCCTAGCAAACACCGTTGCCTTGCCCAATCAACTAGTCACCTATCTACTTGACACCCTAGTCGGTCATCGCTATGTGCATGCAGTGGAAGAAGGTGATTCTCGCCATCGACGTACTGTCTTCAACATTACTCCCAAAGGCGAATCAGCACTAATTGAATATGCGACCTATGTTACTCCTTCAACAATAGAAGAGTCTGGATAATTCATTGGGCAAATGCTTAACATAAGTTCTTATGCGACGGTAACCAAGCTAGTTTGACAAGCACGAGGACTAAAAATGAGTACAGCACGCCTTGGCCGAATTGCACGAGAAGCGCTCCTCCTATTACGTCAGTTCCTTGGTCAAGGAGATTTTGACCGGGCAGCTCAAGCTGCCCTCAAAGCAGCTGAAGTCTTCAAGGAATTAGCAAAGCACTCCAATGGCTCAGCACATCGTGTTGCTTATCAGCGAGCAAAATTGATGGTTGAAATCACGAAGATACTCAAACAAGGTGAGCCATTACCCTCACAACTTGTTGATGCCCTAGACAGCTTTTACCCCTCGCCTTCTCCTCAAAAGGAACAAACCACAATTTCAGAGGAACCCACAACTGGAACAATCCCTGCCGATGGAGATGATGAGGCGTCTTCAGATGACGTGGCTGAATCCACATCTGTAGAACCACACGAAGTATATCACGAACTACTAAATGGAATAGCCATCGCTTGCAAAATTTGTGAAATGCTGGATCGAGCATCTAAATCCATACGGATTATGGTCCAGAATCTAACCGATGTTAAAACAATCACCGTTGGCTCAGAAACATGCCACGTAAATCTCATAGATCGATTAGTGGCAAAGGCTAAGGAGGGTGTGACGGTTCGTCTTATCATTCGTGACCCAGAAGCCTTTGGCGGACTAGGCGACCATTTTCGAAAAGCCGTTGAGCAGATCCTTCAACGGTCTCCAGCAATCGAAATATTGGTTTGCACACAAATTCATATCAAAGCCCTTGTAGTAGATGAAAATGAAGTATTGGAGGGCAGCGCCAATTTCACTGGTAAAGGATTATCAGGTATTGGCGAACAAGCAACGTGGACCTCTAACCAAGATTTTGTGGAAAAATTTGTTGAACGTTTCGATCGTTACTGGGTTCACCAGAGTACAGAGTGCACTGGCTGTAAGAATCGCACCTGTGAGGTCCATCCTCTGACAAGGCGTGTTTAGTCACCCTATTTAGAGTTGATTTCTAGCTAAAACCATGTTCATTTGCACTTTTTCGGCTTGGTAGAATTATTCAAAATAACTGCTTTTTTCTGAATTTCTTATCTTTTGGTCAAAGAAAATCATAGAATGACAAGTCTTTTTTCCAGTTTAAATTTCCTTATTTACTATTTTAACGTCTAATAGTCCTTATTACAGTTTTTAGAGGTTTTATAACCATTTATGGTAAAAATAATCGTCATATAGCCGTTTTTTTACCCTACTTAGTGTTGTTTAAATACTAACCAACCACTTTTCTGCTTTTTCAAAAGTATAAGGTCAAGCAGGGGGCAAATCATGCTTGGCGATCATAACGCGGACAGATACAGCATCAGATGATCTAGATTCAGCAACAAGACGTAAGCACTATTATAGTCAATTGAGGCTGCGCCTGAAATCCATCCAAGATAAGGTTGCTCAATTGGCAAGCCGAGACCCTCCAAGTCCTACGAAGATCAACTTTCTAAAGAATAGCTCTTTAGATTCTCCTCAATTCTGCGGATATTGGAAGGGTAATCAATTACAGATAGCCCAACAACTACTTGATCGTCCTCTTCTATTAGACACTGTCTTATACCGTGAGATGTATTCTGCTCTACTTCCCAATGCAGTTCGTCCAGTTCCTGAAAGTGGCGACTTGGGAATTTTATGTGCATACCTTAATTTTGATGATTCGCAACGAGAGCAGCTTCTTAAAGTCTGGCAAGCTGTATCTCCTCGTCGCCATTTTGGTGACATTACTTACAATGCACCATTGTCCTTGCCTCTCTTCAACCGTGTTACACAAAACAGCTTCCTTAGACTTATACTGCCATACCTTGACGACCTTGAACCAGCTCCTTCTCCTCTTACTTCTCGTGAATATGTAGAGTTTATTGAAACCTTCATGCTAAATTATACTTCTCCTCTCTCTGAACAAGAGCTCAAGATTTTACATCTACTACAAGAAAATCCCAACACCACAATTCAGGACCTTTCAAAACAGAGCTCCTTCTCTGCTAGTTGCCTTAGCAAGCATATAACGGAATTCAAGGAGAAACTCCTCCTTACACGTTTCTACAGAGTTAACTATCCTCGTATTCGGTTGAATCATGTGGCAGTTCTTGCCTATCCTGCTCCTGGCAGTAGAATCAACCGCTACTTGGAATACTGTCCCTATCTTCGGAAATTGCATCGCTTTGGAGGTTCAGGTGCACCCTATTTGATAACATATGTTTTGCCAAGACTTCGACTCAGGCGATTGAAAGAATGGCTCCAAGAACTAGTAAGCCTGGGACATCTGACACGTTTCCGCTTATATCCATTGGATGGAATTTTCCAAGGTTACAATTTACGGAGTTATCTTGCCTACGATTCTGAAATCCCCAAAGCTGAACGTTTTCGTTGGGTTGCATGGATTCGATATCTTAGAGATGTCTTAATTCGAGAGGGCTTTGGAACAATTCTTGAGCAACCCTATATCTATCAATACAGTCCTCCTAACGTTGAGCCAGCTAGCCTAGATGCTTTGGATTACCAGATACTAGCTAACATAACTCCCGAAAGTACTGCTGAAGATATAGCAAAATTCCTTAGTATTTCAGCACGTAAAGTGCGAAGCCTGCAAACGAAATTGTTTGAGCAGAAGGTTATCTTTGAACGACCAGACCTTGGCATGTTTCACTTGGGATTAAACGAATCACTCTTTGTAATGTTGGAAGGTAGCGAGGAAATCGTGCAAAACTTTCTGGCTGGATGTAAAGAAGCTCCAATGTATGGAGGATCCGTCTTCAGCCATCCAACTCCCGGTTGCATTGTTGCCTTCGGGGTTCCAAATGGTCTTGCACTAAAAGTTGGAAAAGAATTGAGCCGCCTTTTCCTCGAGCAGGAGGAGTTCGATGCTGCTGTCTTCTATGGCAGTGGGTCAAAGGATTTCACTGTTGCTTCCGTACTCAAGCGATGCCGATTTGATATAAAGAACAACCAATGGGTTTGGTTCCGTGAGTATCTCCCAACCACCTTTGAATCTGTTTCTTCACATCAAAATGAGTCATCAGAACAAGAAGAGGAGGATCAATAATAACAATCATAGTAAAATTTTAGGTGAATAAAAATGACGGAAAAAGAAATATCTCGTGTCGAAGCCGCATCACCGTTAGAACTAGAAGAAATCAAATTAGAACAGCGTAGAGGTCCTGGACGAGGAATTGGCCAAAAGCGTTTAACAAATCAAATGTTGACGCGATTGGACACTCTTTTCCAGAATCTAATACAACTGCGGGGTTTTCTACTCCAAGACGGCCACTTAATCATAAATGAAAGTGGCTCAATTCTTGCACCGCAATCTCACAAAAACCTCGACCATTTGATTTCTCTACTGGAAGATTTTTTGTGGATATTAAACTGCTCTATTTCCAAACTTGGTGGAACGCCCCAATTATTCTAGCTATCGACATTATTCAAGGAGGAGCCAATAAAATGGAAGCTACAAAATCCAAAGAAGAACTGCATACAATGGCTTCCAATTCATCGAAGGATATTGGATTATTGATGGAACGATTTCAATCACATACTCCCTGTAAGCACTTTGGTGACTTTTTCCGATGCCAAACACCCCAAAAGTGCAGTAAGCATCAGAACTGCCTTCGCGCTTGGATGCAAAGGGCACAAGATTCGCCCCAATTCTAGCTTCATGATAGAGTTATCGTCGTAACTGTTCTACGGAGTTGTTAAGTTCATTGATTGAATGGCTCAGTTCTCGAAGTTCGTTGTAGATATTCTCCAGTGTATTGTATATTCTGCTGTAGAATAGGTCATAAAAGCGGTCCATGTGATTGGCAATTTGCTCTACATATCGTTCCATGAAAACTAATTGTCATTTCTGCATTTAAGCGTTCAAACTTCTTAGAGTGTGTATTGACGATCAGATGGTGGATTCACAATCTGTAGTTTATCAAGAGCTTTATCATAATCAAGAATAAAGGCGTTAAGCTGGGTTGCAGGAACAACCGGAACTTTTTCATGAAAGACAATATCCTCATTGAGCATCGTCACTAGCAAGGGCAGGAGCATTACTTTTTTCCAGCCAAGGCAGTTTAGTTTTGTCTGGTTGGCAGCAAAGTGTGTGGCTAACTCCTGTGTTCGTTCAATCTGTTTATTGACCGCATTCCTCAACGCTGAGGATTTGCCCAGTCGAATTCCATAATGCTTGCAGTCAATACAAAAAAGAATGGGCTTTCGAGCGGCTATCACATCTATTTCGTATCTGCGGTTTACCTTGAAGCGATATCGAAGATGAACAGAGAAGTTATGTCGATCAAATATGGTGCTGACAAATTCTTCAAACTCTTGCCATGTAAGGGAATCTAGTATCTGTCGATCAGGCTGTCCAAGTCGGATTGCGTGCATAGCTAATTGAACCTTAGCAGTGCCAGAGATTAGCCATTGATGATCTGGAAGCGGTTGGAGTATACCTGCAGTTTCCATCGAACTAAGAAATGTAGGGATTCTAATCCATTCTGGAAGTTGGGCTTGGGTGATTGTGGATTGACCCTTGGTTGTATCAAGAAGTTTACCTAAAAGGGAACCGTCGGTTATCGTGCTGAGTAGGTTAGGGTCAGTTTGCGACCAATTCAATAATTGACGCCTCTTCGGTCAATCTAACAATATTCTAAATTTCAAGTTGTCGTAGTGCTTTGCGTATTTTTCGAACTGCGATGTTAATAAAACGTATATAGAATCTGACATCGTGGGGGACCATTGCTGCAAGGATTATTGGGCGCCCATCATCCATTTCTGTCGCTTTGCACACGATGGTTCCATCTTTACAACGGATATTCACATCACGGATACTGCCCAACTCCAGTTCCTTTCGTGCACGTTCTGCAGCACTATGAACAAAACTCCCCATTGCTGCTGCTACTTTTTCATCTACACCTCGTCGTACTGCTGAGGCAATAACAAATCCCTCATCGGTTGCAACGATACTAGCTTTTACTCTGCCTGAATCGTTCAACTCTTCCAATACTGCATTTAACTGGTCTAATGCTGAAGGCATTGATCTAACCTCTTGGAGAATGGATAAACCAACGTATCCCAGAACCTATTCGCATTTTAGCTTAAAAATTCAGCCGAGAAGCTAATCTTTTGATAAAAAAGGTTTTTTCCACACCTATTACCCAACTATTGGCAGAGTAAGCCATAAACTTTTAGAGAAAAGTGATAAGTTGGACAGCTGAATGGAAGGAACGAAATGGATCTAACCATAAGGTACACTTTATTGCTTGTTGCCACACTGGCATTCACACTCGCTTCTCTAGTTATATTTGTTGCTCCCCGTTATTTTCGTGGTATCTACAGATACAACGATGCTATCATTCACATTTTAGGTGTTGCAGAAGATAATTCAAAAATGGTCCAGTGGATAATTAAATGGGTTTTAAGCAGTTGTATTGCAACTCTATCGTTGAGTCTTGTTGTTAATATTATTGACACGTTTTTCTTGGTGACGGGTCAAAGTGGAGTAAGCTTTGATCCAGTCATCATGCCAATCGCAATAATGATGATTTGTTTCTCAATATTCCTTCTAATTGCTGCTTCATTGCCCATTCTCGCCATCCCCCCCTCTTGCCCAACCGCTTTGGCCATTTTAACGGTACTCCAACTCTACGGTGTCCATTATGTGCTTGGGCTTCATGTTGTTATTTACAATATTCTCGCATTTGGAAGTACGCTTCTTTATTTCTTAGCCATAGGAATTGGTGTCGTTGGCAACTTTATCTCAGTTTATGTTCTTCTTCGTCGCTACCTTGCTGTCAAGATATCTGGTCTTATGAAGCGAGAGGCTGCACCATAGCCATCTTCTTCAAATAGAAACAGCTAAAGAAATGGTCAATACATTAAATCGCTATAATACCAACTAGCTTGATAAAAAAAGAAAAGGTGAAGGGTTGGTTTCCCTTCAGATGTCTTCTGAATTTGATAACTAGTAAAGCCTTTTTTAGAAGTCTTGTGGCATGATTGTCTTTCGCTTGTTTGCCTTTGCTCGTTTTGCTGCGTTCTTGATCATTTCTTCGACTTCTTTATCGATAACTTCTATTGATGCTTTTGCTAGTTGGTGACCTAATTTGCGAACTAAGTCGCCTACAGCCTTTTTTACAACATAATCAGCCATTGGGAATCCTCCAACTGATTTTTTTACGGTTGTCTTCCTTTCTGTCCATCTGACACAGGAATTAGCCGCTAAGCGAAAATTGGGTTGGCTTTCCTACTTAAGCCTTTGGGTCGGTGTTTTTTTCTCTTTTTATATCGAATTTCGCCTTGGTTCACCAGTTAGTCTTGAACTAAATGTGGTATTTCAATTCCCTGTGCTTGAAGTTCCTTTTCTAGGATTCGTTGGCGTTCTTCGAAGTTTTGAATGGCTTCAGCTAGGAGCATGAGAAGTTCACGATTTTTTCCAGTCAGGACTTGATCAAGTGTCTTAAAGGAGGCGACCAAGTTTATGCCAACTTGTTGGGCACCCATTGCTGCTAATAGTAGGTTTTTTTTATCAGCTGGATTCTTAGCTTTCTCACCTTTCGCTAGGAACCAGTAAAACACGCTCTTAATGACTTTAAACGCCCACAATATTGTAATGACCTGCCATTTCGTTGCTTGTTCATTTTTAGGTAACTCAAACAAGCGTTGGATGATTTGGCTTATTTCTGATTGTGCCTCTGCAAAATGCTGGGTAGCCAAAGAAAAATCGCCCTGCATTGCTAGTTTGCTGCCTCTTGTCATAAGTTCAAAATAGTGTTCAGGAAGGTTGAGAAGTGTTGCATCAGTGTCGCCTATTTTCTCATCACTGTTCTTGTCTCTTGGCGATTCGTTTCCTTTCACGTCTTATATATCCCCCAGTAACAGCAAGTACCTTGAAAATCTGATAATCTTGTTGCATTAGCCGAAGAAGTGCCGCAGCCTCTTTATCTGGCAAATTAGGGGTTTTAACAAGGAGCCTAGCAACCTCCATAACACGGCTACGTGTTGTATAGAATGCTGTCTCTGCAATTGACCTGAGTTTTCTGCCTGTCTCTCCCAGAACATTGGCGGCAAAATCAATGGTTGTTGCAATGCCTAGGGGTTGTGGTTTGAAACCAACTGAATTGATAGTTCCTTCTTCTACAATAATGGCTACATGTGTCGTTCCTTGTTTACATGAATCTGCGAAAGTAGATTCATAAGCACTATCTGGCAGACTAAGAATGAATGATAGGTATGGCGGGCGGTCACACAGAACTTGTTTTGCAGCACCTGGCTCGCTAAACCACATCACTGGAATGCGACGTTGCTGAAGTGTTCTAACTTGACGGATAATTACCTCGTTACGAGCTTTACGTCCAACAACTAGAAGGGGGATGCCTGCTAGTAATCCATAAATTAGTAAATCTAATCCTTTGTCAAATCGTCGCCATAACCTGAGAATTTCAGGGTGCATGATTTCATATTGGGGCTTCTCAAAGGTTGGCAGGTAGTCGTGAATAACTTCACGTACCACTGGGTTGAAATTTCGGAATGGGGCTACCTCTCCAATCCAATTCCTTAACTCCTTCTGGAAACGTTCTAGAAAAAGCGCATTTAATGTCTTTAATACTGCTAGAATGGCAACCTCATCATCTTCACGATCTGTCAGTGCCACGCCAAGAACAGGTTCTGCAAAATCCCAGACGAACTGATAACTACCTGTTTCAATTGCAGTTATATCATCTGCCAGCAAATCTTGGCCAAACATGCGTATGGCGCTTAGGAATCCACTGACTAATTCCGGACCTAGCTTTAGTTCTCTGGAGCCAAATCCAACCGATGTAAGCATCATGCCCGATTTGTGAAATTGATAGTATTGGTGTATCATCCCTTGTCCGAGCCATTCTATCTTTGGCTAATTAAAAAGAGTTTCCTCAAGGTGTAAATTTGAAGTTTTCGCCACCTTTCTAATACTGTTTCTTTATTCTGATTAATAACCATCTTCAGGAATCAGCGGCAGTCTCATTCGTTGCCAACGACGACGGATAGCGCATCCAACAAATAATACAACAACTACGAGAATAATGATAGCAATAATTACGAGCACTATAAACAGAAATGGACTTGGAGGCGCAGTTAGGGACACTGTCGTATCAAGAATCAAATAATAGTAGGATAATGTCTGGGCAACGCCTCCAGTGTTCAGGGTTCTTGTATCATTTGCAAAATAGTAGATGCCAACATCTTGATCAATTTGGTAAGTGGTTTCTAGACGTTCAGTGGCTGTAATGCTCAGATTGTATAGCTGGTAACAGGGTTCATCACTACCCCCTATTATGAAGGTGGTGGCAGAGATGGAATTCCAAATGGCGCTACCTACTGTTATGTTGGTCCCTGTCGTGAGGCTAACAAGTGTGTCTTCATTGAGGAAGAAACCTGGGACTCCCTCATTAGCTAGATAGTAGTATGTGCCTGAATCAATACCTGTTGGTACTGGTGTTAGAACTGAACTATTCAGTGTCTTCTCCAAATTCCAAGAACTGTTACAAATGGTTACATGGTTACTGTGAATATCTGCTGAGATGTTGTAGACCACTTGAATATTATTGAAAAATGAAACCAGATTTATTACAGATATCGTGAGATTGACATACTGGTGCCATTTCAAAGTGTAGTTTCCATTGGCAACTGTCTCATCTGTCCAATAGAGAATATCAGCTGCTGTCTTGTTTGTCTGACTGCTAATGAAACCATAATCATATCGTGTTTGATGACCAATACTTGGAGCATAACTAACGGCATGAGGAAGGATCATAATTTGGAGAGTTAAGCCCACTAGAAGTAACAGACAGAATATCTGTGCTACGATGGCTTTTCTCTGGCATTTTGTCACGTTAAGCCCTCACTAATCGGTTGTCTGTGCGCTTTTTAAATTCCTTTACAATAATCAGAGATTCTATCATTAAGTATTGTATTTTAGAATATATGAAGCAATAACTTGAGCAGGATTCTCCATCTTGGCAAAAAGATTCCTAGCCCTTTCTGAGTGAAATTTGTGGAACTGCTGTCGGTTCTTCAGTATCTCCTCAGCTTTGTCTGCTGCCTCACCTGGATCCCGTATTCGGTAAAGCAGTTTTTCTTTGATGAGGAAACTTTCTACTTCGAGTTGATTACCAGGATAACAGGAAATGACAGGGATGCCCAATAGGCACGCTTCCTGATTCATTGTGCCTCCCGCCCCAACAAGTAGTGTAGACAAAGAAATTAGACTTTGAGCATCCACGACTTTGTCAGGGACAATAATTTGTTTTCCAAAGTGTTCGCGCATCACTTTTCGCTGATCCTTGTATCGACATAGTACGATTATCTTCAAGTTTGGAAATTTGCCAAGAATTCTTTCAATGACGGGAATCGCTACAGGACTCTGTTCATCAACCTTACCTGACAAGTAGGATGCTTGGGCCTCTTCAGGTCTAATGACTACGTATTCAGTTCTTGGATTGATGCCCACAGCATCAAGGACTTTCCTATCTGGTTTGAAGTTTTGTAACCAAGCCACAGGGTCGAGTGCATTATAGGTAATAATCTTTCGATTAGGTACATCCAATTTGCGCCAAGCTTGTTTCATAAACCAGGGAGTAAACAAAATCTCTGCGAAGGGTATGGTTAGTTTTGCAACAAAATAGGAGTGAGGCGAATCGTTTGCTGTAAAATAGGGAATACCCAAGCCAAAAGCCACACGTGCAGATTCAGGCGAAGCAAAGGAAAAGGCTACATCCGCCTTCAACTGCTTAACATGTCTTGTTAATTCCACAACACGTTCAGCACTTGCCAACAACTTCTCAAACCGGTCGACCCCACCATGACGTCCAATAACCGCTGCTTGCAAACCCAAGAGATTCAGCTCGCCTTGGGCTTCAGAATATTCTCGAGTTGTATATGCAATCTCATATCCTTCCACCTTCAACTCTTGAGCGATCTTATTACAAAATAGGGTTTGTTTTGGAGTAAGTACATCAAACCAGATTTTGGTCATCTTTCTGTCGTCCTTCACTTACCATAGGTCTTCTTTTATTGCACACTCTCTCCCTTTTTAAATTGGTACTTGGAAATATAACAAGACACGATGCTACAATTTAATGTCTAAAGAATCCTTTGACTAAGGTGGGAAACTCTGTGATTGATGATGAAGAATTGCGACGTAAGCTTGAAGCTCATTTAGAGACTGCAGAGGATTACATACAACAGGGACAACGTGAACGAGCCCTATTAGAATTTGAAAAAGCTGCTACCACACTTAAAGATGCGGAGAAATTAGACCAACTCGAACAATTATGGGAGCATGCTGCCACTGGATTCTCTGCAGCGGGAGCCTCTCTGCAGGCAGGTTATAGTTATTTGCACGTTGCTAAAATTTTATTTTCGATGGGTCGCCGAGCTGATGCTCGTGACAGTTATCTTGCTGCTGCCAACGCATTCTTCAGTGTCAGAGAAAAAACCAAGGACATTTGGACAACGATTGCTCAGTCTGTTGAGAAAGCTGTTGAACTTTGCATTACTCTAGATGAACATACAGAAGCTATAGATCTCCTTGTGAAGTGCGCGGCAATCTACAAACAAGAAACCGGCTTCATAATCGATGCAATAAATTGCCTTGAAAGAGCAAAGCAGCTCCTTGAACATGTTCCCGACCACCCGCTAGCGACTGAAATCGAAGAAAAACTCCAACTGCTTATTGATGAGCAATCGCGTTGATGGCTATTCTACGGCTTGGTGCACCTGTTCGACAATCCAAGCAAGCTCTGAATCTGTCAATGCAGGATGAGCAGGAAGAGACAGTACCTCCCGTGTGGCCTGTTCAGAAATTGGCATCATGCCTTCCTTGTAGTTAAAGAGTTTTCTGTAGATTGGCGTTAAATGGAGTGGAACTTCATAATATACAGCTGCACCAATCTTTGCTTCATGCAATTTCCTCTGTACAATATCCCGGTTGAGCGGCTTCTTTACTCCAACCGTGTATAAGTACCAATTGTGAGTTGCCCAGTCTGCTTCAAATGGAAGTGATATTCCCTCTATATCTGAAAGGTGCTTTGTAAGATACTCGGCGTTCTTACGTCGCTGCTTGAGGAATCCGGGTAGCCGTTTTAATTGTTCAACACCAATGGCTGCTTCAATCTCGGGCATTCTATAGTTGTGTCCAAGCCGGACAAACTCATAGGGTCGAACCTCGCCATGTGTTCGGATGCGTCGAAGATTTACTGCCAGCTCATCGTTATTGGTTGTTAGAATGCCTCCCTCGCCTGTTGTTATGACTTTGCTTGGGTATAGGCTGAAGCATCCCACATCTCCAATTGTTCCCACCCGGCGTCCCTTATATTTGGCGCCATGGGCTTGGGCACAATCCTCAACTATGCTAAGGTCGTGTTTCTTCGCCAGTTCAAGAAGGGGGTCCATTTCTGTTGGGTGACCATAAAGGTGGACTGGTATGATGGCTTTAGTCTTGGATGTTATGGCAGATTTCACTTTGCTTGGATCAAGATTGTATATCTTGGGGTCAATGTCGGCAAAGACAACTTTTGCACCGCAGAAAAGAATCATATTGGTGGTGGCTATGAAGGTGAAGGGGGGAGCGATCACTTCATCGCCTGGTTTGATGTCGAGTGCAAGGAGGGCGGCGTGAAGGGCTGCGGTTCCTGAGTTCACGGCAATTGCATGTTTTGCACCAACAAATTTGGCAAAGTTTTCTTCAAATTTGAGGACGTTTTGTCCTGCTCCTGACTTGTGAGTTAACATGCCTGTTTTCAAAACGTTGGTGGCTGCGCTTATTTCCTCTGAACCCAGAATGGGGAGGTTCGAAGGGATGAATCGAGTGGGAGGTGGTGTTGATGATCGTGTCATTGTAAATGCGCCTGCCATTGATGTATGGTTGTCCTTAATAAAATTAACTGTATTTACGTAAAAAAGAGTTAATATTTACTAGGTCTGCCCTCCATCCTTTGCTGATTTATAATAATATGGGGCTGGAGGCAAACGGAACGTTAATCTCACTCGAATTCAATAGTCTCCCAAGTAAGTTCTCTAAATTGAGGATTTCACAATGCCTAAGGACCAGTATTGGTTAATTGATGCAGCCTATGATGATGGCATTGTGCAATTAACATACATAAGGTCGCCAGATGGTGAAATTGAGACATTCCAGCATGAATTCACACCATATTTCTTTGCTCTACCTGTTAATTTGGGTGAACCAGTAACTCGGAAGGAACTCTTCTCTGGTCAGCAAATTAGTGTGGCAAAAGTCCCAAGTTCATCGAGTGCTCGAGGGACCAGGGAATGGGAGCGGGAACTTAATCCTGCCCTGAGCTATGTGTGTGACAACAAACTCCGTTTTGGGTGCCCCCATCGTCGTTCTAATGGCGTGATGCAACTGGATCTTTCTATCTCTGAAGGTCAACAGGAAGCTTTTGCTGCCAACTTTGATGAGGTGGCCAAACAAGACTCTCTAAAGTATAATTTTCTAAATGAATTCTTCCAGTTCGCTATTCAGCCAGTACCTGATTTCCTCAACAAGCACTTGAAACTCAAAAGTAAGCACGGAAAGACGGGGCTATATGAGGGAATGATGTTAGCCCGTATTGCTAACCTTCCGTTGAAACGTGTTCTAGGAAGCCGGAGGGTGTCTGAATGGATTCGAACGATGCTACATACTGCATACCGAAATCTCGGCATTCTAATTCCTGATGCTGAAGAGCTTAAGCGTGGCTACAAACCCCATAGAGTAGAAGGTGCGCTCACAATTGCTCCCAAGTCTGGTGCGTACTATAATATGGCAGTACTTGATTTTGAATCCCTTTATCCTAGTTGTATTGATTATTACAATCTCTCCTATGAGACCATAGATTGTGGACACGCCGAATGTAAACAGTCAAAAGTACCTGGTTCTGAGCATTATGTTTGCCATCAACGACGTGGCATCTTTAGCGCTTTAATTGGGGCTCTCAAGGATCTCCGCATACATTGGTATAAGCATCAAGTTCGTCGAGCGGATATCAATCCGGAAGATCGAAATCGTGCAAAAGTCATATCAGATTTGCTGAAGCTATTTCTGGTGAGTTGCTTTGGCTGTACAATCAGAATCCCTGGATTAGCCTGTCCTCCCCTTGCTGAGTCAGTAACTGCTTATGGGCGCTGGGCTCTCCAAACCAGTTGGAACCTGGCAGAGGAATATGGCATGTCTCCAGTCTATGGCGACACAGATTCACTCTTTTTGGATAATCCTGTCCAACAACAAATCGAACGACTCATAGCCAAAATCAAAGAAGACCTTGGTTTGATACTCTCAATTGATGTGACTTATCCACTCTGCGTACTCAGCTCTGCTAAGAAAGCCTACTTTGGAATGTTAGCTGATGGAACACCTGATATTAAGGGTATAACCCTTGGTAAGTCAAGTACTCCGCCCTTGTTTAGAGATATCTTCCTCGAAGTAGTATCTCCTCTGGGCGGCGTTGATGCTCCAGAAAAGCTCACTGAACGAATACCAAAAGTCCTCGA
>JABXGU010000459.1 GCA_016550415.1 archaeon
CTTATTTGTAGAACATCAGTACTTTTGGCAGCTGTAAGGATTTCGGGGAGTGTTTTTTCAAGTTCTTCGATGGCGAAGTAACGGATTTCAATTGGTAAATCTAGAAGCGAGGCAGCGATTTGTGCTGCACCCACATCTTTGGATGATCTGGTTCCACTAACAATGAGGGAAATGGGAGAAGAACTTAGGCTGGAAAGAAGGACAGCTAGGATACTACTGTCAATCCCACCTGAGAAGAGTAGTCCTGGATTCTTAGCATCTGCAAGGGCTTGGCTTGCTGCCTTGATAAGGAGCGTCCTTAGTTTCGAGGTGTTAGAATGCATAACTTTGTCCGTCACTTCTAATCAGTAATTTCATCTAGATGAAATAGGCAGGTTTATTTGCATCGGCTAGCTCAGATTTGTATGGTCGCTCTCACGTGATGACGTGAAGGCATTTGGGTGACCGCGAAGCCGGTATGATCCATCATAGTTAAACTGAGCGTGTGTGTGACCGCTTCTCCTTAATTCTTTTATAACAATTTTTGGTAGCCTTTGGCGCCAAAGTTTTGAATAATGACAGAGTAGTAATGATTCTGATTGAACCAAGATGAGTTCTAGAATTCAATTTTTTTAAAAAAAGGGTTCCATTGTTGATTTACCATGCAGAAAAACCTACAAAACAGTGTTTCGTGTTGTTTAAATTCGTTCGATAGATAGAATTCACTAAACAATGAATTAACTCTGCAGAAGGCTTAATGAAAAAATCGCTCCCGACTTAAAGTAGGATATATAGGGAAGAAGTGAAAATAGAGTTATAAGGCGGGGTTTCTGCACTTGGTTTGCGTCGTCTACAGTAGTTCATCTTGCCCACAGTGTCAGGTTCTGAAGCAGTATCTACATGACAAAGGGATCACTCATAATGAACGGATAATCGAAGAACCTGAAGCCAGAGTCGACGCTTTAATGCTGAACATATACAGTACACCAGCCCTTGTCATCAATGAACATGTACTTCACCAAACTGAAATGTTCCAGAATGGACATCTTGACGAGTCGGTACTTTTGGCATTCTTGAGGAGGTTCGAACATGGCAAAGCGTAAACGACGAACCTCCAACCAAATGAGTAAATCTGCTCAACTTGATCAATGGATTCAAGCAGTACGAAAAGAAGATTCAGGAATGCCATTAGTCCGAACCAGTGATGCCCTAATTCGAAACTGGAATCGCCAGCGAATTACTGATGCCCTTGTCCGAGAAACTATGCTTGTACAAGAACTCTTTGGCATTCCTCCAATGTCAATGGAAGAAGCTAAGAGTATTGCTAAAAAAGTCGAGCAACGAATCAAAAGAATGCAGCTCCCTTTTGTAAGTGCACCTCTCATCCGTGAAGTGCAAAATCAAATAATCTTGGAAAAAGCAAAAGAGAATCTTAGGTTCGCAGTTTATCGTAACGCGCTCACACGTGTTGGCATACCTATGTGGGACTTTAGCCGCATCATATATGGTGAAGGCTTTGAAACACAAGAAAATGCCAATATGCAACCAAACCCCGAAACAACACACAAAAAGACAGCAGATAGGCTTTGTAAGGAAGCTTATCTGTTGATGTTCCCGCCAACCTTATCAGATGCGCATCTGGCGGGAGACCTACACATTCATGATCTAGAATATTTTGGCACAAGACCCTTCTGTGCCGATTATGATGCGCGATATTTCTTTAAATATGGGTTGATATGCGATGGACTTGGCGAAAGGACGGCGGTTGCTAAACCAGCCACGCACCCGACGGTGGCTATCTTGCACCTCATCAAAGTCCTCGCCGCCGGGCAAACCAATAGCGCCGGTGGACAAGGACTCTTCAATTTTAACATATTCTTGGCGCCTTACCTCCACGGAAGAACTGACGAAGAAATTGAACAATTTGCTCAAACAATCCTCTATGAAGCAAACGAAACATATGTCTCTCGAGGAGGACAGCTAGTCTTCTCTAGCATCCAACTAGAAGCAGGCATACCCAAACTCTGGCGAGATGCCCCTGTTGTCTGTAATGGCAGAGTTGGCCCCGACACTTATGGTGATTACGAGGATGAAGCACGAGCCTTCATGAAGGCAATCCTCGAACAGTACTGCAAAGGAGACGCATGGGGAAAGATGTTTACCTTTCCCAAACCAGAAATTGTTCTACGAAGAGATTCTCTTACAAAAAGCGAACACTCAGAGATGATGTTCCTTGCTGCTAAACTATCATCAAAATATGGCAGCAGCTACTATGACAACCTAATTCCACCATGGCGAGGAGAGGAAGGTCAGTCATGCTACCAGTGCTGCGCATTCCGATTGGAAGAGGACATTGGCAGCGAGGAGCTAATGAGGAAGGTGATGTTTGAGGATGGAGCCCATTTCATGATGGGGGGGCTCCAGGTCGTAACTATTAATCTTCCACGATTAGCATACAATGCTAATGGAAATTACGATTACTTGATGGCAAAATTATAAGAGCATATGGATTTTGATAAGCAGGTACTTCTAATCAATAAGCAATTTATGGAGCGCCAAATAGAACTTTGAA
>JABXGU010000460.1 GCA_016550415.1 archaeon
TACTTATTTGAATGTCTTTTGTGCTCAAGGTGGATGATTTGTCTTCTGGATTCTTTGGTGTCATTTGTGAATTCGCCTCCAAACTTAACAATTGTTAAGTATTCAGGGATTCTCTGTCAAACATATTTAAGCTTGTCGCAATACCGAAGGCAGACTTGTTAATCTTTCAGCAAAAAATGTAACTCAAAAAGGGAGAGAGGCGTAAGGTTAAATTGCAGTGTAGGAAAATAATTACAAAAGCTGGAAAAAGCAATGACCCCCTCAACTTCTAAGACAAAAACAAAAAGAAAAACCTCTGAGAGTTCAAGTGCCCCAAAGCCTACACCTGGAGCTGCTTCTGAATTGCAGCGCGAAGTAATGGAGGAACTGAAGGAAGTATTCCTCAGAGGTGATCTACCTAAACCAAAACGTCGGGATAATATTGTGATGACAAGGCTTTGGAATAGTGATTTACGTATTGTTGATGCGCTTATTGCCTTGGAGATTTTCAAGAGTCGAAGTGAAGCAGTAGCTTTTCTTGTTCATGAAGGTATTCAGGCTAAGCACTTACTTGTAGATACTATTCTTCCTGCTATTGAACGAATCGAGGAGATTAAGAGGAAGACTCGAGAAGAAGCGGTACAAGCGTTGCATAAATCGAAGCGCTCTGAAAAGGATTAATCAGTTACTTCTTATCATTGCCAATATCTTTTTCACTATGCTTTGTATTTTTTATGATTGAACGAAGCACTTTAAACTTTGAAGATAACTGTGAATCAATACTCAAAATACAATTTTCTCATAGTAGTTGTGATGTTAATGTCAGTAGTTTCCTTCTTAAATAGCGATGAACTCAAATTTCAAGCGGATGTTCGGTCCTTTGCACAAAGTAAGCTAGCACCATTTGCTGAAGCCATCGAACGCGGTGAAAAAGAAGCCTGGGACGTACTCCGTGATTTTGGAAAGGCAGGGTACCTGGGTTCACGTTATCCCGAAGAATATGGTGGTACAGGACGAGGACTGATTTATGAGGTGCTTGCTACTGAGGAGATTTGTGCAATTCATGCAGGCACAGATATGTCACGGGTCGCCTCCTGTATCCTCTTCGCGCACCCAGTCTACGAGTTTGGTACCAAGGTTCAAAAGCAGAAGTATCTCAAGCCTGTAGCTGAGGGAGAGAAAATTGGTGCCCTCGGTATAACAGAGCCAAATGTTGGAAGCGATGTTGCGGGTACAGAAACACGTGCAAAAAGACAGGGTGATAGCTATATAATTAATGGAGAAAAGCGGTTCATTGTAAACAGTCCAGTTGCTGATTTTCTCCTCTGTTATGCTATCACAGATCCCTCTGTAAAGGCAAAGAATGGAATGACGGCATTCATTGTTGAAACTAAATTATCTGGATTTGAGATTATTGAGGAGTACGAACTTTTGGGAATGAATGGAGCTCATGTTGGTCATCTTGCATTACGTGATGTTGAAGTTCCAAAGGAGAATGTACTCGGTAAGGTGAATGAGGGCTTCGAGGTGGTCATGGCTGGGCTCAATGCTGAGCGTACGATTCTTGCTGCAGAAATGAATGGGATTGCCCGTGCCGCAATGGAGGAAGCAATCAGATATAGTGATGAGCGGGTTCAGTTTGGTCGAAAGATTCGTCAATTTGAGGGTGTAAGTTTCAAAATTGCAGATATGGCTATGAAGCTTGAGGCAGCGCAACTGCTTACAATCAAGGCTGCACGGTTAATTGATGCAGAGCAACCAGCCACCAAAGCTGCCGCAATTGCTAAGCTTTATTCATGTGAGACCGCGATAGAAACTGCCACAGAAGCGCTTCAAGTTCTAGGTGGTATTGGGTACACAAAGAAACGTCCAGTTGAACGGTATCTTCGTGACGCCCGGCTAATGACAATTGGTGGCGGTACAGCAGAAATTTTACGATATCTCATCCAACGTGAAGTGTATCGTGAGTTTGGCTTATGAGACCAAATAATCTAGCAGTTCAGACCTCTAATAAAATCTAAAGTGAATAGTAAGTTTCTACAAGATGAAAAGCGTCTCATGGGTTCTTATCCAACTTAAAATCGAGGGTTAATTGTGTCATCTGTTCTACAACAAGGTGCAATCGGCTATTGGCAACGAATCCGTCAATTCAATCCAAACGCCCGAAAAATTGTTGCCAGCAATGTAACCCGCTCTTTTGGTTGGGGAATTAGTAATACTCTATTCAATCTCTTTCTTATCTCACTAGGTTACTCCAAGACCTTCCTTGGTGGCATCATGGCCCTTAGCGCCATGTCAATGGCACTCTTCTCATTGATTCTTGGCCCATATGTGACAAGGGTGGGTTCAAAAAATGCCCTAATAGTGGCTATTCTTGTGTCGTTCTGTATTGCCACATTACAGGTTGGTTTTCCCGTGCCCATTGCGCTCCTTATGGCATCTGGGTTACAGGGAGTGTCAAGTGCATTGATGACCATCTCCATTGGACCCATTATGGCTGAGAATAGTACGTCCTATGAACGCACCCATCTTTTTGGCACATCACAATCATTCAGCATCCTTAGCAGTTTCATGGGCAACATCCTAGCGGGCTACCTGCCTGGATGGATTTCTCTCATCTTCTTGTTTCCCATAGATAGTCCTCCCTCATTTCAGCTTGCACTAGTTGCCTACATATTTCCAATAATCATCAGTATTGTACCCCTCCTAGGCATACGTGAATTAGGAACCAGCTCTCCACCTAATTCCCAACCCAATGCAGCAATAAGTGGTAATTCTGATACTAGTCAACCCACACAGGAACCGAAAGGCAAGAAGAGCTTGGTACTTAAATTTGCCATAGTCAACGCCTTTATTGGTCTTGGAGCAGGATTTGTCGTACCCTATCTCAACGTCTTCTTCTGGGAGTTCTATGCATTGCCAACTCCTGTTATTGGCATCATTCAAGGATTAGGTTCACTTACTCTGTCTGCTGGTGTATTCCTTTCACCAGCACTCTCAACTCGAATAGGAAAAGTCTCAACAGTTGTACTTTGTCAAGCATTATCGCTACCATTCCTATTACTAATTGCGATAATCATCAATCCATTCGTAGCCATCATCTGCTACCTATTCCGGGGCGTCCTAATGAACGCAACAGCACCCGTAGATAACACCTTGCGAATGGAGAGTGTACCTAGTAACTGGCGTGCCAATATGAGCGCGATATCTGGCTTTGCTTGGAACTTTCCATGGGCAATCAGCACACAGGTAACAGGACCCCTATATGATCAAGGTGCTTACCTTGTGCCCTTCTGGTTTACCCTAAGTTGTTACAGCTTATCCACACTGACATATGCCATCTTCTTTCATGGAATAGAGCGATGCCAAAAAGAGGAATTGGAAGAAAAAAATCAGGCATCTAGTCCATCTTAGTGTAATGATGAACCATTAATCAGATTGATTCTTAGGATTCATAATACGCCCAATAAACAAGATACTATTAGTTTTGATGTTCCTGATGAGGAACAGGAATGGGTGGTCACAACGAAAAACTGGAATTTGCCTAGGTCTTTCTGCTGCTCTGGGTAACATGACCACTGCAGTTGCAGCAGCGGCTTCGGTGCCCTCCTCATTCACGTCTACAAAGGCTTTGTGAATTACATCAGATATGTACAAACCAGGTGGACCCGTTATTCCCGAAAAATCAGCGTCTTGATCTGAGAAGGCATCAATCATACCCATTTCCTTTAGGGTCTTGTTGAGATGAAATTGGGTAGCCATTTTGAATCGTGGCATGAACACCTTGATTTTAATTTTTTGAATTCCTGCCAGCCACATAGCAAGGTTTTCCCTTGTAAGACTATTCTCTAAATTTGTTAACCCTCGTTCATCATGCGGTAGAAGAATTACAATGGATAATTCGTCACCTGCATAGGGCATCTCGAGAGCTTGAAAATCAGCACTTTCAGTATAGCCAAAGGTTTCAGTTTGATGCATCATTGGAACTCTTACTTCTTCCCCCGAGGCTAGCTTGAATGGAGCCTCCGTTGTATTTGCTTTTATGAACTGGAATTTCCAATTACCTTTGAAGTAAATAGCATTAGTCAGGACTAGACGTGTTAAAGCATTGAGAACTCCTTTTCCAATTAGTTCAGTTATCTTCTGCTTTGTGTGCCTTCCAACCCATTCATTGATTCGTGACCGTACCTTTTCATGTTCAGTGTAATTAACATTAAACAATGAGTCACCATAGTTCACTTTGATAGTATCAAGATAACCTTGGAGGAGTGGATAGCCTTGCTGGATCCACAATGCATTTGCTATGATAACATCGTAATCAGTCCTACCCTTTTCAACCACAATATCTCTCATCAAGGCGTTAAAAGCGGTGTGCAGCCTCTTCTGTTCTAGGGCAAAATGAAGAACCTTTGACATCTGAGTCGCAGTCTTTCCATCTGCCCCTGCATAAGTCATCGCTAAAGCAGTTGATATGCTTAATGGAGAAAAAAACAGATTCCCTTTCTGTCTTCTCAGGTTTGCATAAAGATCAACTGCAAAAGCATTAATGCCATGCACCAATATTTGCCTATCCGAGATTTCTGCTGAAACCTTTCCCATTGAACCTGACATATTCATCACATAATTAATGAGTATTCATCATCACATTTAATCTATTATTAGAATTCTTTCAGACGATAACATGATATCTAATTTTAGAATGTGCTTTTAAGAAAGCTTATATATGTAGACTTCTACCTATCTTGAGTAGAGCTCTACATATGCAGGTGTCTACATAATGGCGTTTAGCGGCAGAGGAAAAATCAAAACAAAAGAAGCCACCATCAGCCCAGTCCAATTACTTATCCTAGCACTCTTGAATCGTGAACCCGCACATGGCTACATGATTCTACGAAGACTCCGCCATAGACTTGGCGGCTGGGTATTGAAAAGTGGCACAATCTATCCAGCACTCCATAGCTTAGAGGATAAGGGGCTCGTTGACAGCGAACATGTATCCCAAGATGATCGTCCAGACGCAGTTCAATACCACCTAACAAGCAAGGGTAAACGCTTTCTTCAAGAAGCATTCAGTAGATTAGGCTCTGAATTTCGACTACAAGATAATATCTGGAGATTTCTCTGTTCAAGTGTAAATGGGAAAGCTAGGGCTAGGTTGCTTGATTGGACGATGCGTGAGAAGAGCCCAATCGGTTTTGTTGCTATGAAATGCCATTGTGAACAATCTTGCCATGAACCAATTCATCTAGAGTTCTTGAAACATTATAGAGAATACCTTCAACGAGAGCTAGAATGGGTGAAGCAACGCCTTGCAGAATTAAAGGGCTCAGAAGAATCGTAAAGGGAGGTGAAATATGCAGTGTGTCATGATCAACCACATATGGGTTTTCCGCTATTCAGTCGTTTCCTTCCTGGCATGATGTGTTGCCCAGGTCACGAGTTAAGTAAGGAAGCCAGAATCAAAAGGCTGGAGGCAATAAAAGCCCAACTCAAAGATCACCTAAAGCATCTTGATGAACGTATCGAGGAATTGCAGAAGGAGAAGGAGTAACCCAGAAAATTGGTCTTCTTCATAAATGTAAAACGCGACGTCGCCCCCTTTTTTCTTTACCTTTTTCCTTCATAAGCAATGTCTGAGGATAGACCATAAAGCTATAATTGGACAAGTATAATTAGACATCGACTCGGTATGAGTCGAGGGATTTATGATGACACCCTCTAAGTTGAGTAATAAACCGCACGGAGTTTTCATGGGCAAGGACGATGTTGAATTGCCCTATTGGTGTTGGAAAGCTAAAAATCCTAAGGCAATTTTTATTGGATTACATGGCGCATTTACACATGCTAGACGGTTACGCTTTGTAGCTGAGTACCTGCAAAAGCAAGGATACACATTCTATGCCTATAATCAGCGAGGTCACGGAATAGAGCCGGTCCAACCGACGGATGTTAAGAATTACCAAGACTATGTTGATGATCTTTACCAAGTAAGCCTAACTGTACGAGAACAACATATGAATCAGGACCTATTCCTCATCGGACACTCCATGGGAGGCCTCAATAGTCTAGCATTTGCCATTCAGTATCCAGGAATTTTCAAGGGAGTGATAGTATCTTCACCCTGGCTGGACACCGCAATCAAAGTAAGTGGGGCAAAATTACTCATTGGTGGCCTAATCAGACGTGTGAAGCCAACAAAGACCTTGGGAAATGAAATAATCCAAGAACATTTGACTCATGACAAAAAGGTGCTTGCTTCTCATATGGCAGATCCCCTTCGTTCGGATTACATAACTGCGCGTTGGTTCTTTGCCATGAGAGCTGGGCAACGTGAGACTTTAGATGCTGCAGCTGAACTTCGCATACCTTGCCTTATCCTTCAGGCTGGTGACGATAAAATCGTTAATATTGAAGCAACGAAAGCATTCTTTGAAGCTGCAACAGCCACGGATAAAACCTACAAAGAGTATGATGGGTTTTATCATGAACTCTTCAATGAAGTAAAGCGTAAAATCGTTTTTGAAGACATTCTAGAATGGCTTAAAAAGCGTACCGCTATAGCCTAGCTTAAAAAGAGTTTTTGATTGTTTATAATTTCATTTATTTATAATAAAGATATAATTATTAA
>JABXGU010000461.1 GCA_016550415.1 archaeon
AAAATGCGAATCGGAATCACAGTGTACCCCGGCGTTGGGGGCTCAGGACTTTTAGGCACCCGATTGGGAGTTGAACTCGCAAAACGTGGTCATGAGGTACGGTTTATTACCTATGAAGTGCCTTTTGAGCTCCAGGAAGGTCGATATGAGAATGTGAAAGTGGACCTCGTCGATGTGCTTGAATATCCCCTCTTCCGGTATCCTCCGTACACCGTTGCCCTTGCCTCAAAAATGGCGCAAGTAGTTCGGAAACACCATTTGGACCTTTTGCATGTCCATTATGCTATTCCTCATGCGGTATCTGCCTTCATTGCCCAACAAATGACCGGGGTCCCCTATATTGTTACATTACATGGGAGCGATGTCCACACTTTAGGTGCCGATCCGGCTTATCAGCCATCAACTCGGTTTGCTGTTGAGGCAGCAAATGCTGTAACCTGTGTGACCAACCACATTTGTCAAACCGCAGAACAAACCTTGGGCGTTCGCTGCGCCATCGAACCGATTACCAACTTCACCGATCCCACAATATTCAAACCCAACGCCTGTGAATTTAATGTAGGCGGGGAGAAACGTCAACTTGTCCACGTGTCTAATTTTCGTCCTGTAAAGCGGGTCAATGACTTAGTAACTGCATTTGCCCAGATTTCTGATGATATACCTGACGTAGAGCTTCTACTTATTGGTGATGGTCCAACTCGGCCCGAGGTTGATCGGCTTATTCGAAAATTCGAACTGAACAATCGGGTTAAATGTCCTGGATTCAAACGCGATGTGTATCAATACCTTCGTTGCGCGTATGCTTTCGGGTTAAGTTCAGAATTAGAAGGCGCTCCCCTTTCACTTCTGGAAGCCATGAGCTGTGGTCTTCCTGTTGTTGCTACATCAGTGGGTGGCATTCCGGAGATTATCGAGGATGGGAAAAATGGATTACTGGTACCCTTTGGAGACATTGATGCTCTGGCTGAAAAGCTCTATGCAGTTCTCACCGATTCAAACCTAGCCGGAACTCTTGGTAGAGCTGCCCGACAAACTATCCTCCAGAATCACACGGCTGAAAAAGTCTTACCCCAATATGAATCGATCTATGACTTGATATTGCAAAGTTAAGCTTGCTTCCCGTAACGTTCCCATGACACTAATTCGTTTATTGGGTGACGACTACTTTCTCGTTTTTCATTGGAGTATCCAATCGAGATTGTGCAGAGAATGGTGAATTCTTCAGGTACTCCAAGAACTTCTTTCATATCCTTTTCAAAGTCCGCTCCTCGAACCCCCATCCAACAAGACCCTAATCCGAGCCAATAGGCGGTAAGTATCATGTTTTGCACCGCTTGATGTGGGTCACATAGGTAGTATTTCGGATGAACTGCTGGGTTTCCTAAGACAGCGATTACGATGGACGACTGTTTCATGAATCGGCCATGAGAGTGCAATTCACTAAGGCGTGTGCGTGTATCAGAGTCTTGGACAACAACGAAATGCCACGGTTGCTTATTTGACGCTGAAGGAGCCCATTGAGCCGCTTCAAGGATCATCTCAATCTTCTCCTTTTCAACCTCCTTGGGAAGGTATTTTCGTATACTTCGTCGACCTTTGATAACATCAAGAAAGTCCATTTTCATCAAGTGGACGAATTGGAAAAGAGTAGAAATATGCTTACCATGTCCTAGTTTTGGAAAGGTAGATCCGTGAGATAGGCGGTCGCTGCCGCTGGTGTATATTCCTGATAATAATTGCAGAGTCTACCGAAGTGGAGTCGTGGATCCATGGACATCGAGGCATCAATCCAGATGAAACTCACTTCTTGACCTAAGCGCTCAACGGAATAACGTCCGAACATTTGTGATAGATACGTCTGTAGAACCTGGCGTCGGCGTGTGAGAACTCCAATCTGTTTTTGACTTTCCTTCTTTTGAATGGAATCAGCAATTTCTCGTTGTTGCAGGATAATACCACGTCTTTCGTCTTCTAATTGGGTTTCAGCTTTAATAAGGCGCTCAGCTGTTTCCATAATGTGTTCTTCACTGGCTGCAAAAACAGAGTGAACTACCCCGCTATTCTCTTCGGCATAACCAGTTTTAATGGCGGATTCAAAGCGTTTCAATTCATTATGGCTTAATGGGATTAACTGCTCTTTGATGAGACGTTGAGCAGTGCGGTTCGTCCACGGGTTTTCGTAATAAAGCCGTGTATAACGGAAAAAAATTGGTACAATACTGTTATTCGCCTGAAGCGCTGGCGAGACTTGAGCATGATAACTGGTCTCTCCCGCTCCTCCCACATGAAGAATCACTGGTGTATAACTTTGTACCAAGAATGCTCGAGTGTCGACACGTGGCGAGAGATATAGTTTCCATTCTGTTAAATCCGGGTTGGTTGAATTGATTTCTAGGTGATGTGTGTTTTTACACTTCGGACAGGTTGCAGAAATTGTGGTTTGTGTTTTTTTAGTGTTTAGTGAGAGCGTTGGATCTAGGCGTGTTCGATGGCACCCTTTGGTGGGACACTCCAGATGAAACGGTACATAATCGGGTGTTCTTCTACCAATCCCTGGTTCATAACCAAGGTGTTCAAGTTTTTCAGCACTCTGATTTAGCGCTTGGATGAATTTTTGTCGGTTTGGTTCAGTGAGGAGATATTCAAAAGCCGGTAGCATTAGCTCTCGAACCAATGGATTTGAAAATACATGGAATAAAACGCCCGAATCTTGTGATTGGTTGATAATTTGCATCCAAAGGCGGAGTGTCCAATCAGCAATTGTTCGGGCTTGGTTAAAAGTTTGTTCAATTATTTTTACAATAATAGCTGCTCGTTCTTCGTAGAAGTTGAGTTTATTCTTCGCAGAACCTGCTACGAGCTCGTGATAAGTTGAGGATACCTTTTCAATCACAGATTTTAACCAATCTTTAGATGGTAAAGGTAACAGATGCATTGGTGACATCCTATACTCAGGATTAATTGGTAAAGTAAATGTGATTCCTCGTGGTCCGGGACTGGGGAGATGAACCACTGTTAATTCCTTTTGTTCATGGTCGTGATCACCAACAAACATAATTGGTGTGGCGTTTGTGAAAGAAGCAATTTTTGTTATCGCTGCGATTTTGTTAATGACAAAGCCAGGGCCTCCTAGTAAAGCGGGTTGGTGTCCAGCTTCAATCACAGCTCCTTGTTCTTCGAATTTGCGGAGCTGGTCCTGTACTTGAGGCGTTAACATATTCGCCGCTTGGTGGGTTTCTCTAATTATGTCGCAAAGAGTTTTCATTCGCTCCAATGAAAAGAGGGGTTGTTTTTCTCTATAAGCGCGAATGAGTGGAGTGCTCAGGCTGATA
>JABXGU010000462.1 GCA_016550415.1 archaeon
ATGCATGCCAATATGGTAGTCTTGTTCAGTAGACATTTTCCAGGCATCTTGGCTGTATTTGATGGATTGTTTTAATCTTCCCAGTGACGCAAGACATATGCCCGTGTTGATGAGCGAAACTGTGATTTCACGAGTGGCATTTAGTTTTAGGGCAATTTGATATGCTTGTTCTCGTCCAGCAAGAACCTCTTCAAACCGACCCATATCATCAAGGATATTACAAATATTGTTGAGATTCCAGAAGATGCCTCCTTCGTTGCGCAATTCTGAATTTATTTTATACGCCTTTTGATAGTGTATCAAAGCTTCTTCCAATTGTCCTTGATCATTTAGAACAAGTCCAATGCTGTTGAAAAGCCAACCTCTGACGTATTTGTAGCCTAGCTCCTCTGAGAGATTTAGGGCTTCCTTTAATATTGTCAGTGCCTTATCCAGTTGCCCAGTAGAGCGAAGAAGGCTTCCGAAAATTTGTAGATCAAAGAGTATTCTTGCCTTGTCTCCGAATTGACGATCCAGTGACAATGCTTTTTCAATAGCATTTAACGCGTCTTTCCAGCATTCCTTTCTCTCTAGCATGTCTGCAAGACGCGACAAGTATGAAGTATCCCTTACTTCTTTTGCCCATTCTGTAAGTGGAGATATCATTTCAATTAGTTTATCGAAATGTTCGTCACGGCGAAAGGGGAAGTTATCGAGAATGTAGTTCTGAATTATAATGTTTTTTTCTTGAATTTTAACAATTCGAGAGCATGAATTTAGGACAAACTCGAATGCCAGCTCGTCACCGCCCAAGTGGCGGTAGACACGTTTGACGAGGTCTCGGTTAAAGACTCCTTTACCTTGAATCCATCCAAGGAGCCGAAAGGCAAGAAGAAGAATAATATTTTTTGAGTCAGTTCCTAGCTGGTCGATGTATTTCTTGACGAAACGGGTTGCTTCAGTAATCTCTTCTTCTAACTGTTGTGCTGGGATTTCTCCAGTATCACTTGGATAACCTTGGATTGCAAAGACGATGGCAGCTGGAGGGGCTGAAATGTCGATTTTTCCACGAACTTGTAGACCTACTTTCTCAGCCGCTAGTTTGGCGATTTCCCTCGTTTGTGTTTTCGTTAATGCCTGAATTTCAACTTCATCAGGACGATAAGATCGCCCGTCTCGAAGAGGCCATAATAAACGTTGAAAAGTTGTCGGGTCGTATTCCTCTTCACGAACGGAGCCCAATATCTGAACTTTGCATCCTTGGTCCCGCATCCTTTGAAGGAGGCTTTCAAACTCTTTTTGATGGCCGTCTACATCATCACAAACCCAGATGCCATCAATTGGTTGGGCAATTGGTCCTCCTCGCCAAAAGTGGACCATTTCGTCTTTGAATTCTGGGGTTTTGGCTAGCTTACGTAGCAATTCACTGAGAAGTTTGGTTCTCCCAGACCCAATATAGCCACGAATCAGAAGATGTCGTCCATTCTGTACCGTTTTTAGGGCATCCTGAAATTCGGGTTTCTCGACATAAGGTAGATCATGAAGGTGCAGGATAAATTTAGGCGCTAATAAGTTCCAGTCAGCAGTCTGGCTGAGGAAGAGTGTGGAATAGTCTTCACGTTTCCGCAACATTTCTTCAATGGAACCAGATATTTCTTGGGCTAAGCCATCAATTCGGCTCCCTAGTTCTTCAGTTGTAATTTCTAGGATTTTACTGAGTTCTTTATTCTTTTCTCTAAGTTCCTTGGTTATTTGGTGCATACATTCGTCTACAATACGTTTTGCATAATTAGCGACCTCTGAAGCCTCCTCCACATAGGGCTGAATGAGGTCTCCCAGCTTCTTTGTGGCTGCCTTCTGGCTTGCTTCTTCAAAGAGAATCGGTTGAGCGTTTGGCCATAGGTGGTCCTTTTCCTTCTCCAACCGTTGATGCCTCGTCTGCTTTATTGCCTCCTCATAAATCTTCTTTTGCCGTCGTTTCTCAAAAAATCCGCCAAGCCACTTCTTCACCCGATCACCTAGTACTGATTCTGCAACTGAACCTCCCAACTTCTCTACTACCCACATTGCGACACCTAATACCATCAAAACCACCTAATCCAGCTACTTTTAAACCTACAAAGGTTAACGCACATCTACCTCCGAACCATACTCATCAAACATCAAAGGAGAATACACCTAGCACGTCACCTTCAAAATACTGAAGCGCTACCTATGAATATGTTTTAACTGAAAAATTATTCCCCACTACTAGAGTCCCACCCAAAAGCTAGGTAGGATTTATACACAATACCTGCTTACTCAATGGATAGCAATTTCTCATTTTTGATAATTGTCGTAAAGAACGTTTTTTTCCATTTTTTTGATACTTTATTTTTTAAAAATGGCTGCTTCTTGAATTGGCAAAAAGAATGGCACTTATAGCTAAAAGTCGAAAAAATAATAAGCTTAACTTGAACTGGAGGGAAACAGAAGGTAACAAACATGTCTGCTATTCGCCGGTTCGTTCAATGGTTAGGCGGAGGACCTGACCTCAAGAAGCTAATCTTCCGCTTAGATGTGTTTTGCAGGAAACTGGATTTACAGCGGAAAATGCTTGAAAAAGAGGCCAGTAAGAGCCGTCAAAAGGCGAAGAGATATCGGCTCCAAGGCAATATGGACGCTGTTCGCTTATACCTGCAACATCATTTAAGGTTCCAGAAATGGGCACTTAGTGTCGATGCCTACAGGTTACGTATCGAAGGGCTACAAACACAATTGAGACAAAGTGAAGCCATGGGAGAAATTGCTAAAATTCTGGGTCAATTAAATGCTGCTCTTGGTGGTTTACGAACCCAAGTGCAGGTACCTGAAGTTGCTAAGTTGGTGGACCAAATTGAAGGGAATCTACGCCACTTTGAGATGACTCAAGAAGTCGCAGAGGCAGGTATGGAACGGATGTCTGTTTCTACTGAAGTAACAGATGGAGAAGTAACAAACGCACTTACTGAACTTGATCAAGAAATTGAGATAGAAACAGGTACCGCGTTACCTCAACCGGAAAAACGAGTGGCTGAATTGGAAGAAGAAATTCGTCGCCTTAAGGAGGAAAGCTAGGAAATGTCAAAGGGAAAACGTAGCTCATTTTGGGAGAAGCTATTTCCAAGGAAGGATGAGCCTAAGGAAGACACTATTGCTCGTATTCATCGTGTCGTGGATCAGTTAGAAGTGCGAGGGAGACAATACGAAACCAAAGCAAAGGATTCACGTATCAAGGCTATTCGAAGTGTTCGTCGAGGAGACCGTAAAACAGCCAAGCTTCAGCTTCGTCGTCGTAGCCGATATCTAAGAAAGGCTCGATTAGTAGACCAAGAAATTGACTTGATGGAACGAGGTATTGAAGCCATTGAACAGGCTCGTGGTGAGAAGGAGGTCATTGGAGCACTTCGTGGTATTGGTACATCACTTCAAGAACTTCGCGAAACAACCTCACCAGAATCTGCGCGCGAAGTAATTCTAGAAACTCAGGCTCTAATAGAAGAAGCAGAAGCAACAGAGGAAATTCTTGGTCTTGGCCTAGAAGATGAAGAACTTGATGCAGAAGTTGAAACAGAACTCGAAGACATTGAGACAATGGTTGCACTTGAAGAAGCTGGACAGCTACCCGCCGTACCCACTGAAGAAGAGGAAATAATGGAGACTTCTGAGGAACGGCGAGAGCGCACTCGACGTGAACTAAAACGGCTGAGAAAAGAAGTAGAAGAATAGCCTCCAAGTCGTCCTAGGTCAATCCAATATCTCATCTGCAAATGTAGTCTTAGTAGTGACTTTCACCATTCTGATAACTGCTAAGTTCTCGGATTCTTGTCTCCACAGAATAGAGATCCCGAGTCAACGAACGATATTGCTTGAAGAAGCTCTCATCGTTAATCTTACCTTCCTCAAACTGGCGTTTCAACAGCTGCATCGTAGCTTGAATACTGTATTTTTGCTCTTGCAGAGTGAATAATAAATCTCGTTCCGGTGAACTACTTCCGGTGCCAAAATGCTGAGGATATGCTGGATAAGTACCACTACGCATTCCTCTCAGGGTACTTAGACCTTCATGACTTCTAGGGTCAATTTCCTCGGATGTGATGGCAGAATTGATTAGCTGGTCAAGCTCAATACGCAAAGAACTTACATCCACTTTCAAATTCAATACACGCATCGAACCAGACGTAGTCACTAGACTATGCTCAGAAAAAGTAGTGGCGTATGCGATTTTTTCTGGTATTTCACGCAAGATTCGTGAAGAACCCTTTATTTTCAAAGATTCTTCTTCATCTATATTGAGAAGAAGTCGACGACGAATTCGACCCTCCTCTTCAATGCCGATAATTACCTTGAGGGGAATAGCATAAATTACACGTTTTTCTCTGGTGAAGAATCCCTTTTGACCAACAAAGAGTAATCGTTGCGTGGTTATGAAGAGAATACCACTATGCATTCCCTCGCCTGCTGTGGGCTTTTCTAATGTAACTGGATAAATCACCGCTACAGGGTGTTCGTTATCTGTTAAACAAAGCTGTTCAACATATGCGGCAAAGAGTTTTAGCCAACCTGCTATCGGTGAGAGGCGTTCCTCTATGGTTGCTAGTTTCGCATCCAGTTCTTTAATTAATTCCTCACAGTAGTTCTGATAATCTGTAACATCCTCTTGGATGCCTTCAATGAGACCTGCAAGAAGAGGAAAATCTGTTGTTGTCCAATGTTCTGGTTGAATGAACCGCAGTTTGCTAGCACGATGTCTTTCTACTATACCTTTTGCACGAAAGACTATCCTTTCATGTACACTAGGAAGATCCTTGGTTATGATGGTCAACAGCTCCTTCTCTATCTCTGGATGATGAAGGAAGCCGCCAAGACGTAGCTCACGAATACGCCATCGCAACATTCGAAGACGCGCAGCAAAACCCGCTATCAACTCGTGTCCCTTTCGCAACTGATAATAGGTCGTTCTAAATCGGCTAACCAAGGCTTGTCGCATGTTATGAATTGGGGTCACCATTGAAGACCCGCAATTTGGACACAAATAATCTTGACGAGTTGCTCGCCTAGCCGGCTCACCACACTTACTGCAAATGTTTCCTTCCTCTGTTTCTTTCACTGTACCTGGACCACAACGGCTACAAGTATAGAATTCATTCACTTCTAACCGGGCACAGGATAAACAGAAGACCATTCCACATTCGCTGCAGTACCGTTCTGCTAGGTTGATGTGGCAGGAGGGACAGAAATCACTGGTTTGGTGGCGGTCGACTGACTGGGACATGACTTTGTTGTCGATGTCATTACTGATATAGTTTTCCTTTTTTTCGAAAATCAGCCCTAAAATGAGGTAAAAAGTGCGTTTTATGCCGACTTTAATGTATTTGATGGCGCGCAATAGGTGTTTTATCTGACTTTTGCTTCAGGAGGGAAATCAATCAGAACGATTTTCCCGTTTAAAGGGATTGCTACATTGTAGATTGGCACAATCCCTACAACTCCTTGTTTTTGTCCATTGTGACAATGCCCATGGATGGCTATTGTGGGTTTGTATCGTCTCAATAGACTTTCAACTCGCTGGCTTCCCATTTGCTTGAATGCTCGGTTGTATTCACCTCGCATCGTAACATATGTAGGTGCGTAATGGGTCAATAGAATAGTGTAATCTGCTTGGCTGCTAGCTTTTGCCAGGAGTTTACCCAGATGCTTAACTCGTTCAGCATATTGCTTTCGAATTTTCGGTATATTTCTTGATTGCCAATATGTTGGCTGATCCAGTACTCCTCGGCTGCCCACGATGGCAATCCGTTTTCCTCGAATTGTGATAGATGCTAGTTCATCATCAAGGAAGGTGATTGTTTCAGATGCGATTGCTTGGAGTTTATCCTTTATTGTATCATAATCATCATTTCCAAATACAGCGAATATTGGACAGTCCAATTCAGCGGCAACCATCTGTTTTACAAGTGGCTGCATTGCAGGATGACTGCCACGATTGACAAGGTCTCCTGCCAGTAGGAACAAATCTAGGTTCCTTGGTAGATGACTTAATGATTCAATGAAGAGTTCTTTGAATTGTGGCCAGTGAATATCGCTGGTCGCAGCGATTTGCAGGCTTTCTACCTCCATCTTTATCTTGATATTTACAGAGCGCCAAGGACAAAGTTGGAGAGGCCAAGGAATGCTCCTACCTTATCACATAGGCTTGCTCGAGACGCATATTTAACTGGGTCACGCAAGACGAGAATTGCAGATGCTGCAACAGATCCTATTCCAGGGATAAGTAAAACAACATAGAGCGGACCAGTCCAGTTCCAGCCAAAGCTGTTTGCAAACCATGGGATGCTAAATGAGATTATGCCGATAATGTTGAATGTTGCAGCTACAATGGAAGCGGTTTTAATGCCATACTTACGGGCAATTGTTTGAACGTTTCGTAAAGCGTCTCCTTCGATGTCTTCGATTCCCTTGATTGTTTCTCGGCCTTGAAGGACACTAGCTGCAGTTACAAAATAAACCCATATGACAGGAGGAATGACTGGAAAAGTGACAAGTGTACCATAGAAGAGTCCAAAGGCAAAGCTTACTGACACTGCAAAGTTGCCTAAAAGTCCCATTACTTTGCCTTTTGCTGCATAGAAAAGACCAACGATGGCAAATAGTACTGCAATAGCCATGGTCCATATTCCAATGGCTGATAATGGGATAGTTAGTATTGATATTATGAGTCCAAGTGTTACAAGAGTTGCAGTCCATATTTTGGCTTGTCGAACTGTAATTGCTCCACTTGGAAGTGGACGTTGTGGTCTATTCACTCTATCCACTTCTAAATCATAGATATCATTAACTACGTTTCCTGCTGATGCTATGCAGAAATACGTGAGTGTTGCTGTGAATAAGACGTATATCAGTTCTGTGAAGGTCCATATGGGCCCTATTAAACTGAGGGCTATCCTATGAGTTGTTAAGACTCCGATTATCACTGTGAGGCTGCCGAATAATGTGTTGGCGGGTCGAGTGATTGTGATGAATGCCTTAAGTGACAACAGTTGCGCCTCTTAGTTATAGGTGAATTTTACACTCTTCTTGTTTAAATAGCAATGGCATTGGTTACCAATACCTTAGAATACTTTCGGTGACCCGTCTGCTACATGTCTGTCTGTTCAAACAGATTGTCAGGAAAAGCCACATAAAGGGGACAGACGGCACATGAAATGGGAATTAGAGTGAACGATGAAACATCTCATTTTGACTATCTCTCGTCTCATGCTAGAACCAATCTAAAACTAGGCTACCTAGTTCAAGGAAAAATCACACATCCCTACTCTCTCGCACTTCAGGATCTTTGCAATCTCTTTGTAATTGGTGAACGCGCTGTTGACATCTACTACACTCTCCTCCTGCAACTTTGTGATGATAATAAGATACCTGTAATTGTCCTCACCAACCGTGACTCAGATGGTTATGAAGACCAAGTCTGTGAAACACCCTTTTGGCATTTGGATTTGGAAGCAGACCAAGTTAATTTTGATCTCTTCGATCTTGGCGGTGAAGTCCATCCCTCCCGTCAAGTCACAATTCTAATTGAGCTCCTTACATCCTTCTCCCCACTTTCACCTACAGCAAAGAATCTTCTCC
>JABXGU010000463.1 GCA_016550415.1 archaeon
TAGCGTCTATTATTTGGAGCCCAGTCAGCATGCGAACGCGTTTTCGCACTAGAGTCTGCTGTTCAGGAGAAAAGACACCAGTGGAGCGTATGCGAATAATAGCAAAATTGTTTAGATAAGCAGCAATAAGGCGACGTTCCAAGATACCTGGCTCATCTTCTGGCTCAATCAAAATTTTCTGCTCGGAGGGCTTCTCAACAAACTCTTTGATTGGATAGATGGCTAGGGAGCCGTCTTGTTGGGAAAGAAGTATGATGTGATCAGATGAGTCCAGTTTGTATTTACTCACCCAGCTTTTTGGCAATGATACGACAAGGGAGGATTTGCCCAAGCGCATTATCTTACGTTTTTCGCATACGCTCCACTGGTGTCTTTTCTCCTGAACAGCAGACTCTAGTGCGAAAACGCGTTCGCATGCTGACTGGGCTCCAAATAATAGACGCTAGCACCAACGAAATAGTTATCCAGTCTCTTATGAAACTCAATCAGTTGGACCTTCCAAAGAGTATGCGATTGGCACACCGTATCACCTCATCAATGTTGGTTGATGCACTTAACGCCCTCCAAATTCGAGACACAGAACTTGCCCAAACTGTAATCGGTCTCGACGAAGATGTAAACCAGTTTTACTTCCTCGTGTTCAAACAGCTCAGGGCAGCTCTTCTAGATCCCCGCTTCATGAATGAGCTTGGCATCGACTCTATGGATTGCCTAACCTACCTTATGTTCATCCAACGAGTTGAAAATGTTGCTGACCATGCCAAAGCCATTGCCGATGCTGTTATCTCCTTGGGTTCTGAAGAATGTCCTAAAGACCTACTGAATCTTTCTCTCAAGACAGGAAACCATATCCATCGTATTTACACGATGGCGGCAGAATCTCTGCTCCAAGGCGATGATAAAGCAGCTAACCATGTGATTAATGCAGTGGAAAACTTCCACCCAATGAGGCGGCAAGCTGAAGAACTCATGGAGCAACATCTTGTGAAACTCTGCGAAGAAATGCTGCCCAAACTTAACCCTGAAACCTGTGCCCTCTTTGGTCCCCGTCAGAAGGCAATGTTCTGCTTGGAACAAATCTTTGAAGCCTTTGGGAAAATACTTGAGCATTCATGCGCAATAGGTGAAATTGCCATTGACCGTGCCCTAGAAAAGGGCAGCCGCTGGCCTACCGAACATACTCCAAGAAAATCGTCTTCAAAATCGAGTAAATCCTAGAATCTTCAGAGAATTTAATGTTGGAGTGGAACTGTTCCGGTTGAGTTATTTGGTTACACTTCCGCCTGAAGCTTCTATGATCTTGGGAACTAGCTCTTCCCATTTAACTGCCATAATATGGCAGCCTGCAGCATGAGTTGTTTTTCGTATCTCCCTTACAAATTCTCCAAAGTACTCGATGTTAAATGTTACATATTCCTCTTTCTTCTTCTGCTTATCTTCTATGCTATCAATTTCCTTGAGCTTACTCATCATTGGTTCAGGAATAGAGACGCCAGGTACCATAGTGTCCATCCAAGCTGCCACCTTGTAGCTTTTCAGTGGGAATATGCCTACTAACGTCGGTATTTTGACGTGCTTAATTGCCTTGAGAAATTCTTTAGCAGCTTCGATTTCAAAGACCACTTGTGTTTGGGCGAATTCGGCGCCTACAAACTCCTTACGTTCTAACTTGAGTACTTCTGGTTCAAGAGGAACTGCGCCTGGATTTATAGCGACGCCAACATGAAATTTGGGCGGTTGATGAATTTCGTTACCCTTTAGATCCACTCCCTCATCAGTGATTTTTCGGATGAGGTGGGTGAGACTGGCTGAGTCCAAGTCAAAGACCGGTTTTGCTTCTGGTTGGTCTCCAAGACTGGGATGGTCCCCTGTCAAAGCTAGAATATTCTTGATTCCGAGGGCGCCTGCAGCAAGGAGGTCTGCAAATATTGCGAGTCGGTTGCGGTCGCGGCATGTCATTTGGCAAATCGCTTCCAGTCCAACCTTTTCTTGAATCATATGGGAGGGGCTGAGTGAATTCATGTATGCGAAGCTTTGAGGAATATCAGTAACATTGGCCGCCACAACATGACCAACTAACTTCTGTGCTCCTTCCAGTACTTCTTCCATTGAACCGATTTTTTCAGGTTCAAGTTCGCCTGTGAAAGTGAATTTGCCTGCATTGATGTTTTTCATTAGGTTGCTGTATGCTTCTCTTCTTTTTGCCATTAGATTTCCAGCCTCCTTGGTGATTGGGCAACTCTCCAGTCTCGTGGTGGTCGGTATTTTCTGAATTCGTCTAGGCGTTCTTGTGTTTTCAGGCGTTCATAGATACGGTACCAAGCACAATCATTCTCGTAGTTACCCACTTCACATTTTCCATTCAGCATACCGCCGCATGGTCCATTTGCCAAGGCTTTGGGGCAGCGTGTCATGGGGCAGATGCCGCCGGTTTCATTAAGGAGACAGTCACCGCAGCCTCTACAGTATTCGAAGAAATGTCCCAGTTCCCGATCCTTGCCTCCCATGCCAAATGTATCCACTGCGGTTAAAACGTTCATATCTGGGAAGACATCAATCAGTGTTTGGGGACCGACGCCGCAGGCAAGAGAAAGTATGGCATCAACATTTTCAAGTTGGGGGCGTAATGTTGTTGCTACCAGTTGCTTGTCACATTGTCGCAAAACGATGGTGTGACGTATTTCTCCAGGTTTGTTCTTTATTTGACGAGCCATACGAATTAGGGTTGCTAGGGTTTCAGCTTGTTTCTCGCCGCCAACTTGATAGACGCCTGAACATCCATCGCAGCCTACGATGAGTAAATTCTCAATACCATCGGTGATTTTCAATATTTCTTCTATAGGCTTTTGTTTTGGAATAATCAAAGTCTACCACCGTCTCTTAGAAGGAGCCGTTTTTAAAAATTCGATTTTAGCGTATTTATTTTAGGTATATACAGCTTTGCCTCTTTCGGAATTTTCATATTTTTTTTCTAAGGTCAAGAAGTAGATTCTCCAATTTAATGCCCCCTAGCTTATTTTCTGGTTCGGATAATTTTCTTAATAGCTTCTTCTAATTCTTCAATTCTTACAGGTTTTGTCTTGAATATAGATGCACCTGCTTTCATTGCTGCATCTCTTGCACTTTCGTCTGCGCTTAGGAAAATAATGTGGCAAGATGAATCTATACGTTTCAATTCCTTTGTTGCCATAATTCCATCCATTACTGGCATACGGTAATCCATCAATATGATGTCCGGCTTAGGATTTAGTGTGGAATAGACGGTGATGGCTTCTGCACCGTTGTACGCCTCAGCGATTACAATGTGTCCTCTAATGGAAAATACTGACCGGTAGATTTGATGAAGATTCTCATCATCATCGACAGTAAATATTGTTGCTATGCTGACTCCCTCCGCCGGAACAGTATCACGAAATTGGCACCTTTTGTATGGTCGCCCCTTATCCGGTCTTCTACCCAAATTTGACCACCATAGCGTAGGATAATGCGGTGAACAAGCGTGAGGCCAATTCCTGAAGTTCGAACTCCCTCTTGTTCCCTTGGAAAACGAGAAAATATTCGCTCCTTTTCACTGTCGAGAATGCCTGGTCCCCTATCCTTTATTTGAACCTTCAAGGCTCCTTTGTCCCGGGTTAGCCCAGCTCTCACATCAATTAAGACTCGTTCCCTGCGGTCAAATTTCATGGCATTATGTAGAAGGTTGAAGAATAATTCAGTAAGAAAACCGTCTGCTTGTATCCAATATTCGCCTTCACGTAGATTTGTTTTCACAGTGAGTTTCTTATGGGGAAATGTTCGTTTCACAGCATCTACTGCTGCTACGAGTGCTAGGAAGGGATCCTTTCTATCCAGCCTTACTGGCTCTGTGTCAAGACTTTGGAATCGTTTTACATTCATGATTAGTTCTGCACTTCGGTCCACCTGATTGATTGCTGCAAGTATTCTTTCCTCAAGACCGTTAGGTAGTGTAGGGTCCTGTAATAGAATTTCGAGGTTCAACAAGATACCTTGGTTGATGTTGTTGAGATCATGACCCATGAGGTCGACTAGAAATTCTGCGCGACTTCGTGCTTCACGAAGTATATTCTCAACTTGTTTTCTTTCTGTGATATTACGTACAATAACCAAAACTGTATCTTCCCCACTTACAACAAGTCGTGCTTCCCAATCTTGAAGCCCACCAGCAACGGGAAGTTGATACTCAAAGCGCTGTAATTCTTGTGTGAGAAATGCTTGTTCTAAATGGTACATGGTCTTATGGGCGACTTCTTCTGGCAATACATCAAAGATGCTTTTTCTAAGGAATTGATCAGGTGGTGTATATAGATCCTCTACATGTAAAGCCTTGTAGCTTAGAAAGATGCCTTCTTTGTTAATTTGAAACATTAAGTCTGGAATCGCTTTCAGAAGGGCACGCTGTTGAGCTTCACTTGCTTGGAGCGCCTCCTCTGCTTGTTTTCGGTCTGTGATATCTTCTGTATGAATTAAAACCAAATCAGGAGGTACAAAGGCATACTTGACAGCTAGATGCTTCTCTTCTCTTGTACTCAAATACTTATACCGCATTTCTTGTTCAAAGGAGGTTTTTTCAGTAAAGCACCTCATTATCTCCCTCAAGATTTCCGGATTATCCTTATACATCTCTCTGACTTTTATCCCTAAATAATCAGATATCTTACCCTTTGTTATAGCTAGGGCAGCATCATTGAAATCTACCAGCACAAAATCGTCTCCGACATGCTGCCAAGTATAAGTGGGAACTGGGATGGCTTTATACTGGGCTCTAGACTTCTCCTCACTTGCTCGCAGAGCCTCCTCTGCTCGCTGACGTTCAGTAATATCACGAATCGCTACTACAACAGCGAAAACCTCGCCATCTTTTCGCATTAGTGCGCTACGCATCTCGCCAACGCGCCTTGTTCCATCTTTAGAAATTAACTCATAAACCGGACGAACAAGTGTGTCACCTGCTAGAAGCTGTCTGAACTCTGAAATAGCTTTTTCTAAATATTCTGGAGCAAGAGTTCCTACTTCTTGGAATGTTTTTCCGATTAGTTCATCTGGCTTATATCCATAATCTGTTTCAACTGCAGGTGAAATGTTCAATATCTTTCCTTCTAAATCCAATACGCAAATAACATCGGATACTCTTTCGAAGAGTAGGCGGTAGCGTTCCTCACTCTCGCGAAGCGCCTTCTCAGCCTGTTTACGTTCACTGACATTAAGATAAGCTGCTTGGATGGCAGGTTTCCCATGGTACTCGATTCGGGCCGCAAACACTTCAACCCAAATGATGTTGCCATCCTTTCTTATGGCGCGAAATTCATATCTTTTTGGCTCTTCTTTGCCTGCAAGACGGTTTTCGTAGCGGCTCCAGACACGCGATTGATCCTCTGGGTGCACATAACCTTTGACTTCTTCAGGTGTCCATGCTAGAATCTCTTCCACTGAATAGCCTAGCATATCAGCCATTGCTTTGTTGGAGAATACTATGCGATAATCTTGGATGATGATTAAGCCTTGAATTGAATGCTCAACAACTTCATAATATGCCTCTTGAAGCCATTTGCTTTCTGTGATTTCTTCCAAACTTCCTTCATGAAATAGCACCTTACCCTGTTCATCCTTAATACCTCGGAAATTATCTCGGACCCAGATGATTGTGTCATCAAGTCGGCGGAGTTGAGTTTCAAAACCTCGTACAATATCAACGTTGTCAAGCATTGCGCGGGTTCTCTCACGGTCTCCTGGAATCACGTAGAAATCAGTGGCTTTTCTGGCAAGGAGAGATTCCCTATCAGGGAAACCTAGCATTTCCACTAGAGCTTTGTTGGCTTCAAGAATTCTTCCATCCAGAGTGGTACGGTAAAGTCCCACCGGTACACTATCAAAGAGGCTAAGATAACGGGCTTCTGCATTTTTACGTTCTGTACTATCAACAATGGCAACCTGAGCGGCAGGAAATCCTTGGTAATTAATCGCTGTGGCAAATACATCTATCCAATGTAGAGTTCCATCCTTGTGGGTTATACGGAACTCATAACGTCGTGGCTGGTTTGCCGATTTTTGTCGATTTCTAGCTAATTCCAACGCTCTTTCTCGGTCTTCAGGATGAATAGCAGCAAAAATTTCCTCGGGTGAAAAAGCAAGTATCTCCTTAATATCATAGCCAAGGATTCTAGAACATGCTTGATTGGCAAAAACAACATGTGGTGGAAATCTTTCAAAGCTAAAGATGAGGAGTCCTTGTAATGACTGCTCAACCAGAGTACGATACTTCTCTTCTGATTCCTTGAGTCTTGCTTCTCTCTGTTTTGGTTCAGTGATATCAAAACCAATTCCGAAAATCTCTCGTGCTTTAGCCTTCTCATCTGCAATAATTGTGTTATTCCACTCGATGGTTCGTAGATCACCATCCTTTGTTACCCAATTTGAGATAAAATGAGAAGGAAAATTGTCCTCTACAAGGCTTCTTAAAACTTTACGAAAAGAGGTCTGTTCTTTTTTAGGAATTAAAAGCGTGAAAATAATTTTCCCAAGAACCTCTTGGCGTGAATAGCCCGTAACCTCCTCACATTTTTTGTTGAAGAATGTAATGCGTCCTCGTTTATCCATTCCAATAATTAACGCAACTGCAGTTTCAACCAATTTATCAAAACAACTTATATTATTAGGTAACTTAGACTCGGATTGCTTTTTTTTCTGCTTTTGTGCACACATAAAACTCGTGCTCCTCTGGTTTTGTGTTCATCTAAGCAGGTAGGATTCCAGTTCCTTTCCTGTGTCCCTCTTCACTGAATCTTACTCATTCTATTATCAGGCTAAATGAAAAACATTTCCGAAAAAGGAGTTATGCCATTGATTACTGCTTTCAACTGTAAGAGGTTATTTTGATTGATTACCGAGGAGGGATTTAATGAGATATTCGATGCTGAATCGTCCCTCTGTCCATGGAAGATAAAATGGCTCTTTAAATGCGAGGATATTCTTAATCTCTGAAATCGACTTGCCCTCTTCAAACATCTTTTTAACACGATTCTGCAGTGCACGTAAATAGTCGACTCGTCTTCTTATGTGTGCCTCTGGCTCCCTAATAGGACCACGATGACCATCAAAAAGTATCTTCACATCCAATGCTAAGATTTTCTCCATTGTAGCGATCATCAATGGAACATTCTCCTCAGACATCGAAATCTGTTTCTCCGACGGTAACGGTACTGCATCAGCTGAAAACAACCAACCCCTCTCTGCTTCATACAATCCAATCATATCCTCATAGTGACCTGGCAATGAGATTACCTCAAATTCCATTGAACCAACCGATAGTGTAGACGGCAACTGTTCCACATCCTCCACAGGCTTTGGTTGGCCCCAAACACTCTGGAAAAAAATATTCAGCTTTGGCGGTTCACGTATTTCCCTAATCGCTGATGAGATGGCAAAAATTGTGGCTTTATCAGCTAGCACAGCGCATCCGCCATAATGGTCTTCATGTGTATGACTCACAACCACACGCTGAATTGGGCTCCCCGAAGCATAATTTCGTATTTCTTCAGCGGCATTTGCACAACCTGCGTCAAAGAGTAGGTCTCCCACTTGATAGGCATAGACCCACATCATCACCTGTCCCTCGCGTCCAGTACCAGTTTTTACACAACCAATTTCATCATCAAATTGAACCACTTCTATCATCCACAGCCACCAGCAATATAGTGGAAGATATTCTATTTCCTAAAATCCTATGGGAAGCCCAATGCTCAAGGTTCATTTTTTTAGAATATCAGTCGAATGTTTTTTTTCGTGAACAATGATCTATTTCAAACCAATGTCGAAAAGGTTATTAGCTTAGCTTTGCAGTTGGGCTTCAAGAATTTATCAAAAATTGTTTAATTGTCTTGCATATCCGGAATCACATTTTGACAATTAGAACCTTTTGGGGTTGATTTTAAATGATGGACGTCTTTGTGGCAGTGAACATTCCTGCTCTACTAATAATAGGATTTGTGATAGCTATAATATTGCTAATCCTCGGGTTCGTAGAGAAGAAAAATCCACTCAGAAAAAAGAGACTAATGGCTGCAGGTACAATTCTTTTAGGGATTATGATTGCTGCAGTCCCACTTACATGGTATGGATCTTGGGCTATAACAATGGGTAGTATACTAATGACTATTAGTGATATACTGATTATGGCATTCCTCTCTATTATTGGAGGAATCATCATTACTCTAGGAATTGTATCGAATAGAGCTTGAGAAGAATAGAACCACATCAATTAATTTTATTCACTGTAAATCAATGCAGAAGCTTCCAAATTCCTAAACTTAAATTGATAGTTCAAATCTTCATCTCTGATACTCTTGCGTTTCTAATATCAAAAATAGTTATTTGCCAGCTAGCAATTCGTTTGTCATCATCAAATTCAAATAAGATCCGATATGAAAAAAGGTGGAATATTATGGCGAAACCGCATATGGATATGAATCAACAGTTGGGGCGGTCTCGCCGGGTAATTAAATGGGCAATGGTAATTGTAATTCTCCTTGCCATCTCAAAGGGTGTCGTGGGCTACTTTTCAGGTAGCGTAGGTCTTTTTGCCCAATCTATAGATTCCCTTACCGACCTAATTGCTGGCTCAACTGCCTACTTAGGTCTATGGCTAGCTCAGCGCCCAATGAGCCAGAAGTATCCATACGGGTATTTCAAGGCAGAGACGATGGCAACATTGATTGTTGCCATCTTCATCTTTGGGGCTGGTTTGCTTGTCCTGTGGGAGGCAATAATGCACATTCTTCTCCCAATAGGGCTTGCATTCTTTGATATTGCCTTGATTGTGGCTCTAGTGTCACTCCCCATAATTTATGTAAAATCTTGGTATTTGAAAAAGGTGGGTAGAGAAACTAAAAGTGAAGTTGTTTATAGTATTGGACAAAATTATAGAATGGATTTGTATTCCTCGCTAGTTGTACTCGTTGGATTAGTTACTGATGGAATGGGACTTTGGTGGGCTGAAGCAATGGTTGGCTTCATAATAGGCACCGTTATTTTGAAAAGCAGTCTAGAAATCGCTCATGGTTCAGTATTAACCTTGATGGACGCTGTGACAAATTTAGAACAAGTAGGAGAAATCAAAGAATTAGCTTCACAAGTTAAGGGAGTGCAAGGAGTACATGATATTAAGATTCGCAAAGCAGGACCAATCTGTTTCGGTGAAATACACCTAGAGGTTGCAGCAGACTTGTCCGTAGCACAGGCCCACAGGGTTTCAGTGGAGATCGAAAGAAGAGTCACAACAACCTATCCCGAAATGCTGACCTTCCTAGTCCATATTGAACCAACAAAGGTCGAATCATTCAGGATAGCAATTGCAGTTGACAATGAAAAATCCACACCTGAATCCCTGCCAAATTTCCACTTTGGATTATCTCCCTTTTTCCTAATTATTGACGTTAAACGCAGGGAAACAACACATTGGATGATTTTGAAGAATCCAGGCATTTCACAAGAGACGCAGCGTGGTATAAGTTCAGCAAAGGCACTTCTAGACGTTAATGTAAATGCAGTTCTTGCGGGAGGAATGGGCGAAGCCCCACTCAGTTACTTACGAAATGCGCTAGTCGATGTACATAGCCTCGATCCAAAACAAACCTGTGCTGAAAATGTTCTAGCCTTCCTAGATGACAAATTACCCCACCTTATCGCCACACAAAAAACCTAGAAGGGAAAAACCCGAGTAAAATAAGCAGGAACAGTTTCTTTTACTCAATTTTTATTAATCTATTTTCTCCAGTATTGCTGTTAATACTACTTCTCTTTCCTAGTACAGACAATTAGTATATATGCACCTTTTTTCTACCGCTACTGCTACAATCCCTCCAGGTGCTACAGCATGAAAATAGGAATATTCCTCTGCACCTGCGGCGACACGATCACCAACGTAATAGATACACCAACACTCGAAACCTTCGCCAAAGAACTTCCCAATGTATCTTACGTTGAAACTCGCAACGACTGGTGCCAAACAACTACACTTGAACAACTAACAAGAACCATCACGGACCAGAAACTCGACCGCATAGTCATCGCAGCCTGCAGCCCCCAACTCTTCGGACACCGTTTCCAACAAGCCGCCAAAAAAGCAGGACTAACCAAAGGACAAATCACGTACGCCAACGTTAGAGAACACTGCGCATGGGTTCACACCAAAAACCCAAAGGGCGCAGCCGCCAAAGCCAAACGCTTACTACGCGCGGCAACATACCGCGCAGCAAAACAATCACCAATCCCAACCAAAACATACCCAGTAACCCAAGAAGTCCTAGTCGTGGGGGCAGGCATAGCAGGAATACAAGCAAGCCTCGACCTAGCAAACAAAGGAATCAAAGTCCACCTCCTCGAGAAAGAACCAACAATAGGCGGACACATGGCAGTACTAAACAAAACCTATCCGACCCAAGATTGCAGTATTTGCATTTTGGGTCCTAAGATGGCGGATGTTTCCATGCATCAAAATATTTCTCTGTATCCATATTCGGAGTTGGTGGATGCGGAGAATGTGGGGAAGGATTGGATTGTTACTTTGCGTCGTAAGGCGACTTTTGTGGATTGGAATAAGTGTACCGGGTGTTTGGAGTGTACGGAAAAATGTCCGACAAAGGTGGTTGATAGTTGGTCTTGGGGGATTGCTAAGCGGAAAGCCATCTATATGCCATTTTCGCAGAGTGTGCCAAGGAAATGCACTATTGATGCAGAGCATTGTATTAAACTGAATAAGGATAAATGCGGAGTTTGTGCAAAGGTCTGCCCTGCTGGTGCTATTGATTATGAAATGAAGGATAAGCTGGTTAAGATTAGAGTAGGCAGCATAATCCTGGCTACTGGGTTCAAGGAGTTTGACCCATCAGTGGTTCCGGAGCTCAAATATGGAGAGAATCCTGATGTTCTGACGCAGATGCAGTTTATTCGGATGATTGATTCTGTCGGTCCCTTTGGTGGCAAGTTAGTGGTTCCATCTGATGAGAGGAAGCCGGAACATATTGTGATGATTCAATGTGTGGGGAGTAGAGATGATCGATTTGATTGGCAGTGTTCTTCCTATTGTTGTATGGCAGCTACTAAGCATGCGATTCTTGCCAAGGTTGAATATGACCCGCATTTGGATGTAACCATTGTAGCCCGTGATGTTCGTGCAGGAGGGAAGGGCTTTGAAGAATTCTATGTGACTGCACGAGATGAATATGGCGTCAAGTATGTTTATCGTGGTGATAAAGTAGAGGTCACTCAACGGAAAGGGAAGACTTACGTCGACTATACAGATTCTGAGGGCAAATTGCATTCATTGCCTGCTGACCTTGTTGTATTATCTTGTTCCATGAGACCGTCACCAGGAACCTCTGAATTGGCAAAGAAACTCGGACTGGTTCTGGATGAGCATGGATTCTTCAAGGCTTTGGATGAGAAGGTTGCCTTGGCACGTACAGCCGTTCATGGTGTTTACATTTGTGGGACTTGTCATGGCCCAAAGGATATTCCTGAGTCAGTTGAACATTCGAGTGCTGCTGCAGAAGAAGCAGCTGTGTGGTTAGCAACACAAGAGGTTGAGAAGAGTCTGGATATTGCTGTAGTGAATAAGAACATCTGCAATGCTTGTGGGCTATGTGTTGCTGCTTGTCCATCAGATGCCATCTCATTTGAATCTGATGGCAAGTGTGTTGTTGTTGATGAGGTGCGATGTCAGGGCTGCGGCGAATGCATGTCAGTATGTCCTGTTGGAGCAATTGGTCCAATCAACACAAATCCTGATTTAATAA
>JABXGU010000464.1 GCA_016550415.1 archaeon
CAAGAAGGCGTTTATTGAGGATTTGGAGTTTCCTCCCAAATGTTTGAAAGACTTGAGCTACAGCTGCTAAGGCATCACGTTGATGAGCGCTGGCTGGACGCAGTTTTGAAGAAGCTGCAAAAGACTTTGCTAATTCTCGTTTCCCGACTACAGACAAGACCCGTTCTGGGGTGAATAGTGCTGTTTTAAGAGAATTACTTAATTTTTCAACAAAACTTGGCGCAGGTGTTACATCCGTCGCTACAAGTATGGGTGACCCTAAGTCCACAAGATACCGAATGACATCCCCTCGTGACATTCCTCTTCCACTGTGAAGCGCTACAAGCTGACCAGTAACATCTGCAACGGCAATCCCAACGGTTATACCTGCATCAACACCCACAACAAGCCGTCGTCGCGGTCTAACACTCTCAGTTTCTTCTTCTGTTGGTAGGTAGAGAATAGCCCGATGTTTCACTGGAGAAAGACGAACAGCAACACCTGCAATACGATTTACTTCAGATCGTATTATTTCACTAATATTATCGTAGGATTCATAGACATATATGATACAACGAGCCAAACCATGAACCGAACTTGTTTCATAGTGATCGAAATCTAATCCAGCCTTGGATAATCGATCCAATATGCTCCGGGCAACTTGTAGAATAGCCCCTTGCATGCGCCGTTGATATCTTCCTTGCGAGAACCCTCCTGGTCCAATGGTTCTTGCCCGAGAAACAATAATTTTAGTTTCCCTTGTAAGTACGGAGACTTCAGTGCCAACCCCATGCGCTGCCAACTTTCCAATTAAGATTGCAGCTTCAATTGGTTTTGGATGACTCTTCAGAGTGAAGCCGTTTCTTCTTGCTAGCTTGGATAAAGGAGTCATTCCATGTTTAGGTGACCCTGTTACTTGAATTACTCGCGTTTTTGAGGGAATTTTGGAAAGGAACTCAATTACTTCTTTTTCTGTTGGAGCTAGTTCTAGGAGATTATCTGTTGCTAGAATGTTTGGCTTGCGCTGACGAATGGTTTTCAACAATTCTCCTCGACGAACAGGAGATAATGTTTCTATTTGATTTCTGTGGATAATGGCTATGGCGTATTGAGGGGATTTACGAGCCAATGGTGAACTCTGTGGTAAAATGTCAAAACCTATTACCAATTGGGGTTCAGATTTACTCATTCTAGGCTTCCTCATCAACATCGTTCATAATCTGACCTAGTGTTTGTTTCAAGTCGGTGAAAATACGAAACCTACGCTTGAAGAATTTCAGAACATTAGAAACATCACGCTTGAGTAGCCATTGAATATTTGGATGATCAATTGATTGCCACTGAGGCCAATCAAATACTGTAACTTGCTCATCTTCACTCACGAAGATATTATACTCACTCAAATCACCATGGACAATATGTGCAACCTTGAAAGCGAGACAAATCTGTTGTATGATTCTATCCAAAACTTGAGCTGGATTAGTCAACTTATTAATGTGAAGTAATAGGTTGCCCTCCATA
>JABXGU010000465.1 GCA_016550415.1 archaeon
AAGCGTGGGAATTGTCTTACTTACAGGGTGCGCACATCCGAAGGTAAGACGTCTCCTTCAATCTGCGAAGAAAATCTTTCCCGGTCGTCCGGTCCATGCTGTAATTGGTGGTTTCCATTTGAAGACAGAAGAAGAAGGGGTTAATGTAGGTGAGTTGTTTGTGCGTGAAGAAGTGAATCTCGTCTCACCATGTCATTGCACGCATAAAATAGCAAAGGAAGCCATCCGAAGAACTGTTGGTGATGATGTGTATCGCGAGAATGGATCGGGAACCGTCTTTTCCATATTGTGATGGCAAACCTGCTTCGGCTATTTAATCAACCAAAATTCAACTTTTGGGGTTCGTTATCACTTTTGGGTTTATTTAATAGGACCAAGAGGGGAGGGATGTCGGGTTGGCTTATGAAACCAGAGCAACTGATTTTCACTACAATCGTTTTTCCTCAGAACGAATCTCAGCTCAATACGCTACTCCTCATTGAGAGCATTCGAAACTTCGCTGGATCATTAGCAAAAAAACCTATCTGGGTGTTTACACCTGAATCATCTCAGCCCCTCGAGAAAACCACCATAAAGGGTTTCGAAGCACTTGATGTAAAGTTGATTCCTTTTGCCATAGATCGATCCAAATTGCCCTTCTTTTTTGCAGATACCATCCAAGCAATTGCATTTGCCGAATCAATGGCCGAACGAGACACCACCTTACTAGCCTGGTTGGATTCTAATACCATTATTCTAGGGGAACCTACTGAATTTCTAATCCCTGATTCGAAGAGCCTAGCTTATCGACCCGTCCACCACACCCTCATTGGCTCGCGGTATACAGAACCCCTTGACCCCTTCTGGTCCCACATCTATGAGTCCTGTCAAGTCCCCCAAGATCGAGTGTTCCCCATGATTACCCACGTTGACGCAACACAAATCCGCCCCTACTTCAATGCGGGGTGTCTGGTTACTCGCCCAACGAACCGACTCTTCCGAATCTGGCACGACACATTCTTCGAACTTTACAATAACCGTGAGTGTCAGGGATTCTATCAGCAGGATGAACGATACGAAATTTTCGTCCACCAAGCAGCACTCTCAGGGGTGATTCTGTCAATGTTTCCTCCCGAAGAACTCCAAGCGCTTCCAAGTACCTAGAATTACCCCTTACACCTTTTCCAAGAAGATGTATCCGACAACCGACCTTCCACACTGGAGGACCTGATCACAATTCGACATGAAGGATTCTACAAAGACCCCGATTGGGTAAAATCAATCCCAGCCAAGGAACCTTTGAAACGGTGGATTGAACAACAGGTGTTCAAACACTCAAGCGCATAATAAACGAAAATAAGAGGAAAATCACTGAATTCCTGTAATTATTTGGATTGGAGCTCAGCCAACACACTTTTTACATCATCAACGAGTTCGGGTGGTTCTAGAACCAACTGAAGCGTTGTAAAAAGGGTATAAAGCGCCTTGATTTGGGGACCAGAGAGCCCCTGTTCTTTCAGATCACGCGTCTGTTGAATCATGGAGTGGATAGCAGGGTACACCTGAGTAGTCAAGTAATCGGGAAACACTTCGCGCTTATTGATATCTACAAAATGGAGTTCAACTCCATATTTGTAGCAAGCGCCGAGGATACGTTCTCGGATTTCCTCAGAAGCAACACCAATAGGGATTACGACAACAGGAGTGCCTTCTGGCATAGCCACTCGATTCTGCACAGCTCGTCCAACAGCTTCGTAAA
>JABXGU010000466.1 GCA_016550415.1 archaeon
ACACAAATGACTTCTAATTTAGAGTCATCTAGCAAAGTGTCTACTTCATTTACGCAGGCACGGAGAAAAATCAAAAAAAGAAGATGAAAAAAAATGCAAACAAAGAATATTCAAAAAACCATATACCATCCGACCCAAGGTTCAAAGCGAGAGCAAATCCGCTCTGGGAAAAGATTTGAAGATTGGGTCGCTACTGCGTGGGGCTTCCAGTAGGTATCTCTGCGCACCTTACACCCCTTTTTATAATGATTAAACAATAGAGGGAAAATATTAATTGACTTATGTTAAATTTCTAGGTGGATGCCAGAAAGTCGGTGCATCCGCTGTCCTTGTCGAACATGCAGGAACTCGAGTACTTCTAGATTATGGTGTAGCCTTCAATGGCGACAGACGTGTTCCACTACCAACTTCTACACGAAACCTAACAGCTGTGCTCAGTCATGCACATCTTGATCATAGTGGAAGCCTGCCACTCATAGCAGGGAGCCATACAAACAATGTTCCTATCTATTCAACTGCACTTACTCGTGCAATGCTCAGACTTCTACTAGGAGATATGCTCCGTATTAATGGAGACCACCTCGCCTTTGAGAAGAGGGAAGTTCAACAACTACTCAAAAACACGCAAACACTAACTTATGGTCAGACACAGCAAGTTAATCCTAAAATAAAAATCACTTTACGTGATGCAGGACATATTCCAGGCAGCGCCTCAATACTCGTAGAGACTGAACGAAACGGTAGCGGACCGGCCCGTATACTTTATACTGGTGACCTAAACACGACAGACACACAGCTGACAAAGGGTGCAGGTAACATCCGAGAACTCGGAGAGCTTGACCTCGTGATTGTGGAGAGCACTTATGCGCTACATGATCATCCCCCACGAAAGGAGGTGGAGCAGCGTTTCACAGAAGCGGTCAAGAGTACGCTTGAAACTAATGGAACAGCTCTGGTACCCTCCTTTGCCGTTGGACGAGCCCAAGAGGTGCTATCTGTCTTATACAAGAATCGAAACCTAGGTCTTGATTACCCTATTTACATTGATGGAATGGCTCGATCTGTAACTAAGGTGATGCTTCAGCATTTGAAGGGATTCACAGGTGGCACTCAACTCCAACAGGCAGTAAAGTATGCAACGTTTGTGCGGAAAGAAAAGGATCGACGACAAGCACTCGAAGAACCTTCAATTATTATTGCACCAGCAGGGATGCTTAAGGGGGGCTCAGCCCAACGATACCTTCGCGCCATTGCCCAAGATTCCAGAAGTCAAATCCTTCTCGTAGGAAAACAACTACCAGGCACTCCGGGTGCAGAACTCCTTGAAACAGGAAATCTTCCAGTCCACTCCCGTGATGGAACAAGCCGCCAAATACGTGTCAAAGCAAAAGTTGACTCCTTTGACTTCAGTTGCCATGTGGGCAGAAGTCAAGTACTGGAATTTCTCCGTAATGTGAAGGGTGATCCTACAATCCTCACAATGCATGGTGATCCCAAATCTTGTCAATCTCTTGCTTCTACCCTGCACACTATGCATGGATTTAACGCAACTTCACCTTTTGAAGGGCAGGTTCTAAAACTGAACTAATCCGGCGTAGAAGGCATAACACAGCTTAGGAAAGTATTAGATTTTCTGAGGATACCACTCGGGACACCGTTCTATTAGATGCCACGAAGTTCGCGACGAAGAATTTTTCCTACTGCACTTTTTGGTAGTTCATCCTGAAACTCGATAAGACGTGGGTACTTGTAGGCTGCCATCTCTTGTTTTGCCCATTGACGGATCTCATCTTCGGTTACTTTACCCTTATACTCTGGTTTCAGAACAATGAACGCCTTGACTTCTTCACCAACACGAGATGCAGGAACACCAATTACAGCGCATTCTGCGATGGCAGGATGACGATAGAGAAGCGCTTCGACTTCAGCAGGAAAGACGGAATACCCACTTCTCTTAATGAGGTCTTTTTTCCGGTCACCAATATAGAGGTAGCCATCCTCATCAAAGCGTCCTATGTCGCCAGTATGAATCCACCCATCTTTCAATGTTCTCGCTGTTGCCTTAGGTGCATTCCAGTATCCTTTGAAGATTTGTGGTCCACGAGCTAGAATTTCTCCCCATTCACCGATTGGCATTTCCTTGGATGGGTTGGATTGGTCAACAATTTTTACATCAGTATTGAAGACTGGGATGCCCACAGAGCCGGGACGAAGTATGCCTTCGGGGATAAGAGTGAGAATTGGTGAGGTTTCGGTCATTCCATATCCTTCTACGAGGTAAAAGCCTGTAACTTGCTGGAATTCTTCAAGAACTTCTATAGGTAGCGATGCAGCACCAGAGAAGCAATGCTCAAGACTGCCAAGGTCATATTTCTTTAATATTGGACTAGCTAACATGGAAACATACAGTGTAGGAACGGCGATTAATACTGTAGCATGATATTTGGGAATGCTGGAGAGAATTTCCTTTAGACTTGGTTGTGGAATGAGGATTACTGCAGCTCCAATAACAGCAGAGAGTACAATGACACAGGAGAATCCGAACGCATGAAATGCAGGTAGTATTCCTACAAAGCATTCCTCACCGGGTCGCACATCAAACCAGCGACTCCCAGTTGCGGCATTGAACATGAAATTTCTATGTGTAAGCATTGCGCCTTTTGGAGGTCCAGTTGTACCTCCAGTATACAACAATGCAGCCAAGTCATCTGGTTCTACTTTGACTGAAGGTGTTGTATCTGGTTGTTTTATTAACAAGTCCTGGAGATTACAAATATCAGGTCCAGTGGGCAAAGAAGGATGCGGGATTTTGCGGAATAAGCGGGCTAAGAACGCTTTGGCTTTTGGTATATATTCACCTATTCGAGTGTAGATGACGGTTTCGACAGAGGTTTCCTTTCTCCCCTCCTCTACTACATCTTTGAAGAGGTCCAGCGTGATGAGGATTTTAGCTTCTGAAGTGTTGAGTTGGTGGTGAAGTTCATGTTGCTTAAAGAGCGGATTCACTGGCGTCACAATGGCTCCAGCTTTAATGGATGCGAATAGAGTAAGTGGTGACTGAGGTATATTTGGTAGGATATAGGCAACCAGGTCGCCTTTTTTGATACCAAGTTGGATTAATGCATGGGCGAGTTGGTTACTCAAGGAGTCGACTTGTTGAAATGTCTGGGTAGTTCCTTGAAAGTGATATGCTGGGTTATGAGGATATTTTTGGGCAGTTTCCATAAGTGCATCGTGAATTGTAATATCAGGAATTTCGATATTATGAGGAAAACCTTCAGGCCAGCTCTTGTGCCAGAACCTTTTCACGCTACACACCTCTCAGAAGTGAAACACTATTACTAGTTTATCACCTTCATCTTGTAAATAATCTACCTAAGGGAATCGAGATAGCAACGCTTTTTGTGTTGAACCTCTATAATACCGCCAATCGTAATTATTACAGAAAAATTGTAGAAGTTGAGGTAAAATGAAGTATAAGGCAATTCTCATCAAGAAAGAGCCTGAACTAAAGATTGGATGGCTGATTTTAAACAGACCAGAAAAATTGAACACATTCAATGAGGATCTAGTGACAGATCTTGAAAAGGGCTTCTGGGAAATCGAAGAAGACAAAGATGTTCGTGTTCTTATCATCACAGGAGCAGGTGAGAAGGCATTTTCGGCAGGAGCAGATTTATCTGAATTTGGTGCTGGCGTTACTCCAATACGAGGACAGTTTCTTTCTGCAAAGGGACATGAACTCTTCAATAAGATAGAGAAACTTCCACAACCTGTGATTGC
>JABXGU010000467.1 GCA_016550415.1 archaeon
TTCTTCTGAGATTCTCAATATATACACCCCATAATGCGAATTGCGGATTGGTCCAACTTTTGAAGGAAATTTGTTATTTTAGCAGCAAACCCTGTTTATTATCTGGTCTTCTGCTAAACACAATATGTCAATCAACACAATATATGATATTTCCACTAGTCGTATTCTATGAAAAGCTATTAAAGTGAAAGAGAATTCAGCAATTTAGAGGATGCTTGAAGCGATACCCGGTGAACACACCCAATGAGAATTTGCATGATTGACGAAATAGCAAACTGCTCATACCATCTCACCACTGGACTTACCAGAATGGGTCACAAAGTATCCGTATTGCTTGATGTTCAACGGAGAGTTAACCGGCTTCTATTCACCCAAAAAGTGCCAAAGGGTTCAGAGGTGATATGGATCCATCCTCTCCCCATTAAGCCTCGAGCGCTAGGCTTGTTTTTTCCAATGATTCGTGCCATTCTCCGTTTACGCCCACAGATCATCCACGTCCAATATCTTTGGTCCCAATTCTTCATAGGATTCATTGCATCCAAGTTACTCCGTGTACCCATTGTTGCTACAGGCCACGGATGGGAAGTCATTGACGTTCCAAAGGAAAGAGTCCGGGGTAAAATCCAAAAACAATTCCTAAAACGCGCTGATATGATTATTTTAACAGCAGAATATTATCACAAATTCTTGGAGGAAATTGTTCCCCGTGAACGCCTAATACACATACCAAGAATGATTGACACTGAAATGTTTAGACCAGGTATTCCATGTGATGACCTCATCAAGAAATATGGGAATCACATCGTGACCTTCGTTGCGCGCTTATTCAAGGTTAAAACCCCATACAAGACCTTGAAAGCCTTTCGTCTTGCATTGGATAGTATTCCAGACGCCAAGCTCCTAATACTTGGAAAGGGTCCTGAGGAGCAGGGTATGAGACAGATGGTGAAGGAACTTCAAATGGAAGATAGTGTTCACTTCCTTGGTGAAGTTCCAAATAATGAAATTCCAAAGTATCTGAACGCGTCGAAGGCTGAAGTTAGAGGTTTCAATCCGCTTACGCCAGAACTGGGCATCTCACACTTGGAGGCATTGGCTTGTGGAACTCCTGTTTTGACCTACAATGATTACCCAGATGTAAAAGGAATGATTATTTGTTTGCAAACTGAGGAAATTGGCAAGGCTTTGATTAAAATCCTAGCAGATGAACAATACCAACATAAACTTGGACTCGCAGGACGAGAATACGTAATGAAAAACTTCAGTATAGAAGCTGGAACACGCAAGACACTACAAGTCTACAAAGATTTGCTTCGCAAACGAAGTTAGCCATGAAGAATGAGTTGATATTTTGCCAAACCATCCAATGAAAATCTGTTTTGTTCTTGGGACAAGACCAGAAATCATAAAGTTATATTCAGTCATGAATGCGGCTGCATCACATAAGGAAGTTACCCCAGTCTTCATCCACACAGGTCAGCACTACGATTATGAAATGTCACAAGTTTTCCTTGAGGAACTAAAACTTCCAAAATGCCATTATTTTCTAAATATCCGATCAGGACCCCACGGAGAACAAACTGCAGCTCTTCTAACAGCCATCGAGAAAGCATTGGTTAAAGAAAATCCTGATACCGTGGTCGTGGTTGGAGATACAAACACCGCCATGGCAGGTGCCTTGGCAGCAACTAAACTCCATATTCCAATTACCCATGTTGAAGCGGGATGCAGATCATTCGATTTGGATATGCCAGAAGAGATAAACCGACTCACGGTTGATGCTGTCTCCAGCATATCTTTTGCACCATCTGATGTTTCAGCATTAAACCTTCTTTTCGAAGGAAAGCCAGAGAATCGTATTTTCCTTGCAGGAAACACTGTTGTCGATATTGTGGAGGAAACAAAGGAACTGCGAAAATCCCTTCGCCTTGATGATGAACTCAAAGAGGGAGGGACTGTTGTAGTAACCCTGCATCGACCTGAGAATGTGGATGATAAGAATCGGTTAGAACAGCTCCTACAAGCACTGGCAAAGATAGGAGAATCGATTATTTTTCCAATTCACCCAAGAACCCAGAAAAGAATCGAAGAGTTCGATCTACAAAAAATGGTTGACAGCTACCCATTGCTGCACCTTGTCAAGCCATTAAGATACTTGTCTTTCATGAAGCTACTCGAAGACGCAAAAGTAGTCATTACAGATAGCGGTGGAGTGCAAGAAGAAGCGATAATGGTTGGAACCCCTTGCGTTACTGCACGAGACACTACAGAGTGGCCTGAAACAGTCTGGGCAGGAGGCAACCACCTTGCGGGAACCAAAGCTGAAAATGTAACAAAACTTTGCAAAGAGCTATTGACAAAAGTATCCCAGAAAGCAATGCCTGCAAAGAACCCCTTCAAGGGTAATGCAGGACCAACTATCATTCAAATCCTCCATAAACTATGGAAAAACGGAAAATTGAAGTCCCCAAAACCAGACATGACAGATGGCAAGTATCCCTTACCATGGCTCATTAGCGAAAAAACACAGTCAAAGAATGACTTCTATGCCACTCTTAGATTCAATAACAAGGGACAAGCCATAGTGGAAGAAGATAAAGCAACTACTCACAGAATTGTAAGACGAAGTAAACGATAAGATCACTTCTTCCGGTGACCATTAGAGAATCAGGTGGACTACTGAAAAATGCACCATGAGTCATCCAATAATAGGTTGATGTATTGGAAAGACCTCTATCGTACCTTCATGATTGAATAGGTGGAGATAATGGACGTTTTAATTGAGATATTTTCACTTGTTCTCGTGTTTCTCATAGGATTCATTCTAAGATACCTACCCCACATCCATTATTATTTTCCCGGCACATCCGATATGTTCTATCACTTCTCAAAGATTCGTGACCCAGCACATGGAGAGGATGAGATGATTTATCCTCCTCTCTTTCACCGGATATTCAGAATTTTCCGAAAGAAAGACGGCTCAATACCTGAGCGGGGCTTGACTTTTCTCACGCCATTATTTGATATAGTGACAGCACTAATTTTCTATTTCTTCCTTCGGGGAATCTTTAGCACTGAAATTGCCCTGCTAGCTGTGCTACTTTTCTTGGTGACACCAACTGTCGTAATTCAGGGAATCACCTTTTCTCCACGCCCAATCGGTCTTTTATTACTTGCCAGCTCATTGTTGTGTTTGATGTTCCCTTTCCCCTTCAACCTCTTTGCAATGATTCCCATAGCACTCACATTATTAACACACAGACTAGCCACACAGACACTATTTTTTATTTCCTTGGGATTGAGTTTTTTTAATTGGCAATTAGGTCTTATTGTTCTTGGAGGATTGGGACTGGCACTTCTTCTATCGAGGGGGCAGTACTTTTCAATCCTGCGAAGTCATCTTGCCTTCATTAAGAGATATATCACTGGAGTAAGAGTTCCAAACCAGCACGTTCTCGGCATCATATTGGCACCAACCATACTAGGCTTAGTTGGCTACCTTACGATTCACTATTTGGCGACCATTATTCCCTTTCCCATTCTCATCGGAGGAATGACAATATCGGAGCTGCCATTTGTCTTTCCTGACATAGAAGCTCTATTCTTAATCTGGAGTATTGTTTGTTTATTGCTTCTGATTTTCTGGATTGCAGGCGAGTCGTATAGATACACCTATTATGCAAGTGTACCTTTTGCCTTCTTCTGCGCCTTTATTATCCAAAGCGGTTCTCTATTTCTATTAATGGCTACAATCCTCATCGGATTGTCTGCAGTCTTATCCATCTTTTTCTCTATGCACACTCAACATTTAAACAGAGACTTCGTTACGCTTCTACGCGATTTGAGTCTGGAAAATAATCGAGTATATTTCATGGCCCCATATCATCTAATTAGAGCAGCAAAATACTTCAGCAAAAGAGAAGGCACCTACGTCGCTTTTCCTGAAACAACTCCTGAAAAGGTTGCTTCACAGATTGAAAAAGAGAAGATAACGCATGTAATTGCTGATGGTGCCCACCTCAATTGGTTCACAAAGTTGGTGCAGATAAAACAATGCGGCGATTGGTATCTCCTACAATCTCCCTTGGAATAAGCCTAATGTCATAATTTGAGATTTATACACTGGAAAAACAAATGCAGTGACACCTAGGTGTTTATATTGTCTTATCTAATTAGACACGCTCATCGCTAAGGAATACATAGCCAGAATTATAATTGCCCTACAATGAATCAAACGGTTGTGACAACTCTGCCCAATCCTTCTAATACCATATTAATAGACATTGACAGCGACACAAATAGAATAATATCTTTGAGTTTAGGATTGGTGCGGCTTCCTGGGTTAAGGAGGTTCACGGAAAAATGAGTTACGTGATTGTTACACCTGCGAGGAATGAAGAAGCATACATCGAGGACACAATAAAATCGGTTGAGAAACAGACAATTCAACCGTCAGTTTTTGTTATCGTGAACGACGGATCCATTGATTCCACCGCAGAAATTGTTCAGAGACATAAACAAATCCAGCTGGTAACACTGCAAGACAGGGGATTTCGTTATCGTGGAGCAGGTGTTGCCTTTGCAGTAAATAAGGGCATTAAGATCGCAACAAGCCTAGACTCCAATTGGTCTTTTCTCTGCAAACTTGATGCAGATATAATCTTACCACCAGATTACTTCGAGAAATTATTCAAACTATTAAGCGCCAAAGAAAATCGTAGGCTAGGTATTGTCTCAGGTGTTGTCCGAGGTGAGAGAACCAACCTAGAGCATCCACGTGGAGCAGCACGAATCTATCGAAGGAAATGCTGGGAGGATATTGGCGGTCGATTACAGGAAATTCATGGTTGGGATACATACTCTGATTTACGTGCGCGTCAGTTCAGATGGACTACACGAGGAATTCAAGAAATTGAGATAATCCAACGGCGACCCACAGCAGGCCGTGAACACCACCTATCTGTAGCCTTTGAAGTGGGCAGGATGATGTATGTTCTAGGTTATCATCCTCTTGTGGCATTTGCACGCGGAGTTAAACTCCTTCGAAAGAATCCTATCGCATCAGGAATACTAATTCTGAGTAACATATTATCCCACTTAAACCGCAGACTTCGAATACTGCCAAGAGATTATTATGAATATGTTAAACAGGAACAGAAAGAGAGAATCCGGCGCGTAATATTACATAAACTTGCCAAGAAATAATCCAAGAATGGATATGGAATAATAACAGCAAAAAGTTGAAAAAAGCCTGTCCACGACCTAATAATGCAGAAATTAGGAAATATCTCACGCGTCACAATAATGAATACAAGACCATGTATATATCAGAGTTTTAACGGCTGATTTAAGTGGTCAATTAACGTAAATTCTCATAAGGGAGTTCCGTGGATGTCCAGCTCTCCAAGTTTGAAATCCTTATTCGCCACAGGTCGCAAGCATTTTGCGAAAAAAGCCTATGCAGAGGCACTAAAGGCTTGGAAAGAAGCACAGGCAATATGCCGACAAACAAAACAGAAGCGGGAGGAGGGTATTGTTGGCATCTACATCAGCCATGCTCTGAAGGCATTAGGAAAAAACAAAGAAGCACTTATCAGTGCTACACAATCAGTTAGAATACTCAGAGAAACAGATGATCCAATTTCACTTCGACGAGCCCTTGTTGCCATGGGCAGATTACTTCTTTCACTTGACTACATTGAAGAGGCTAGTCGAGCTTTTAGTCAAGCTGCAGCAAAGCAGTCAAAGACAGGTCCTGACAAAGAACAGGTGCAACTGCTATTGGAGGCAGGATCAGCACTAGCTAGTATAGGCCAATTAGGACAGAGCCAGATACAATATTCTGAAGCAATAGAACTTTCAAAGGCTATCGGTGAAGCTGAACTTCAGGCTGATGCATTAGCTGCAAAGGGTCAATTACTCTTACAAATTGGGGAGACTCAGCAAGCCCAAGAAGTCTTTCAAGAAATCAGCCAATTATCTGATAGACTAGCTAATCCAGCTCTAAAAGCTCCTGCCCTTCTGGGATTAGCTGAAGTGGATATTACATTAGGAAAGTTTGATGATGCAGAAACAAATGTTTTGCAGGCTCAGCAAATTCTAGAAAAAACCGGCGGCCCAATGAGAGAATCGATGGCACAGTACTATCTTGCAATAATTATTCTTCGAAAAGGTCAGCCAAATGATGCCCTGAAACTAGCAGAAAAAGCATCAAGGACTTTCAAACAACGCCGTAGTAAGGTTTGGCAGGCAAAGAGCCAGGTTCTAGTAGGCCAGATACTCATGGAACTGGAACAGAAAAGAAAAGCTCTTGAAGCATTTGACCAAGCCATTAAACTTTTCTCACAAGTAAAGGCAAAGGCTCAGAGTACATGGGCTCGAGTGGAGAAAGGAAAGGCATTACTTAGCTCGGGTCAAGAAAGAGCAGCAGAAAAAGAGTTTGGACAAGCCCTTCGATATTATCATGAGCTTAAGCATGGAGAGGAAGAAGCACGCATCTACCTTGAAATTGCAGAATACATGAATCGGCAGGAAAAATATGATGAAGCAAGAGAGCATTGCCTACAGGCTATCCAGCAATTGAAAGATAGGCAAGATGAAGAGAGGGAAATACAAGCATATCAGATTTTGTTTCAAGTCGCGCAAGGACGAACACGATTTGAAGAGGATCTTGCATTGTTGCAAGAGGGATTGGAGAGGGCAAAGGTTCAGAAAAAATCATTACTTGCTGCGTCGATTTCTGTCAATCTTGCTCAACTAAAGATTAGCTCGGATTCTCCAGACAAAGCAGTTACCATTCTCAAAGATGCAATAGGAGATGAGCACCTACCAAGAGAACAGAAGGCTGAGGCAAACCTCAACCTAGGTTTAGCCCTAATTAAACAGAGAAAATTCGCAGAAGCAATTGAACCATTACAAGAAGCAATAGCACATTTTGATCCACAGCAAAAACATAGCAAAGCAATTGCATATTACAATCTTAGTGAAGCCCTAAAACAGACTGAACAACGGGCTGAACGAATAGCAGCACTGGAAGGCGCTATGGCAAACCTTCCACCCAGTGTTGATGAAAAACTCCAAGCTAGATTATCATTGGATTTGGCACCATTCATCGCTTCTAAAGACGCTGATAGAGCAATCCAGTACTACAAACAAGCTCTGAAATTCTATGAAAAATGGGACATGCCATTGGAACGATTCACTGCCTTAATCGGTGAAGCCACATTACTGTCACAAAAGAAGCAACATGATGAAGCACTCGAATACGTGACACAGGCGCTCCTTCTTGCTGAAGAACTTGATATTCCTGTGAAACCAACTTCAAAATCTTTTATTTATCTTCAACAAGCTGAAGAAATTGCTATTCTTGTTGCATTACAAAAGTGGATTGAGCGGGAAGAATCAGGAATCATTGAGAAAATCATCGACTGGTCAACAAGACGTAAGGTCGCCAAGCTCCTCCCATTATTACCAGATAATCTAGGCTTTGAGAAATGCTCCGAGCTTCCTACACTCTTTCAAAAAGGGAACAAACTCTTCCTACAGGCAGCCAAGCTGAGAATGGACCTAAAGCAACTCCCACGAAACAAAGCCAAACCACACGAATTTACTGCAGGAAGCAAAGCCATTCGCAGTTTACTAAATAATTTCCTCAACGAAATCAACATCAACCGTAATGTAATTTCTGCAGCCTGTCTAGATCCTGGAAAATGCATTCCACCCCGGGACTATAGGATGTTACAGAAAATCATCGCCCTAATGCCACCAAAACGCCGTTGGATTATGATCAACTTTGATATGTTCCGAAAAAGAAATCAAATAATTGTCACAATTGATGACCACATAAGCCGGCACGCAGTTCATACACTACCTATTTCACAGGACCTAATATCACTTATACTAAAAATATGGTCCATGGGAAAAACAAACGAATTACTTCCTGCAACCGAATTAGAAGATATTGGCATAAACTTGTATCGAAGTCTATTACCCACATCATTAAAGAAAGAACTCACCGAACACAGTTACGATTACATCCAGATAATTACAGACGAGTTTCTCCACCATGTACCCTTCGAGTTACTCTTTGATGGGCACCAGTATTGGGGACTCAAATATCCGATAAATTGGGCGCCAAACCTCCAATTCCTAGAAAGCACATTGAAGACACAAGCCATATCACCACAGGAAACGCATTCTTCAATATTTGGCGGAAGCACAGGTCCTAGAGAACACCCAGCTAGAAAAAGAAAAGCAGAAGAGATCCTACAATCCTTTCTCTCTTCAATTTCTGCAAAAGCAGGGGGAAGTGAGTCGACCCTATTATTCGAACAGGACTTCACTAGACAAGAATTTGCCAAAGCTTGCAGAGAGCCTAGGACATTGATCTATTTATCAACACCAACTAGTATCCATCACAGCAAAGGAGAAATTACCCTCAACCAGCCTGATAGCCTCCGTGCCATCGAAATAGGTGTAACCACTAAATTTGAAGGCGCGCCAATAGTTGTACTGGATGAGGCAAAACAATTGGACCCCCTTGAGAATGGATTAAGTCTAGCTACTTTTCTTCGACGCTTCGTAGCAGCTGGGGCTACCTCCATCGTCTTTACACGCTATTTGCCCAATCCCCAAATCCAACCTCACTTCACTAAAGTTTTCACTCACCGGGTTTATGAGCGTGACCCTATTGCAGTAGCACTTCTTAACACTCGGCGAGAGCTTGCAAATATGCAGAGATCGCCCAACAGTTGGCTTCCCTACACCCTTGCAGGTAATCCATTCGCCACGCTCTACTAGACATTACTAGATGAAGAAAGTGTCAAGGATTATAACCAAACAGTTGTAGACCCCGTGTGCTGTAATAGGTGCTAACAATCTCCGACCTCGCATTCTGAAAAGAAGACCAAGAATAATGCCTAGCATTGTCTGCAAGACGCCATTAATGGGATTCATATGTCCCAGTCCAAAAATGATAGAGGCAGCCAGGAGACCAGCAATATTTCCATAGTGGGCATCAAGCGAATTCTGTAGGAATCCACGAAACAGAATTTCCTCTGCAGGTGCAACCATAACCATCATGGCAAGACAGTTCATCAATAGCCAAAAGATTTCAACCGACCCGGGGGGAGTCGTAGGTGGTCCAGCACCTTCAGCGATCAATTGATAGTAGACAAGAGCTAGCATGAGGGGGACCATAGCGAGAGCTGCACCAAGACCATAGGCTATGTCCTTAATTGAGGTTTGCACCCCTCCAGAAGCAAGACCAAGACGTGAAAGAGGTGCCTTTGATCTCAAGACGAAACCAACCACAATTACAATCCAAGTAAGTTCAATTGTAATTGTTAAAAAGAAGAAAAGAGGATCATAAGTCAATGATTCGATTGCTGCAATTGTAAGGGGAACACCGAAAAATACAATGAAATAAAGGGAAAGAACCCCTGCGCCTATAGTTGCCACCGAAAAAGCAAGCAGAGTCATGGATATGGATGCAGCTGGAGACCAGGGATACGGACGTTCTTTCTGTTCAATGTAAGTACGTGTTGTTTTTACACCACAGCCTTCACAGAATAGTGAACGAACGGAGAATGGATGCCCACAGTAAGGACAATACCTGGCATGGTGGGAGTGTTCTGTCATGCTTTTTCACCTCCAGTGGGAACAACCATTATGTTCTCAAAGCATTTTGGACATGTGTTGTCAACTTCGTATCTTGTTGGTTCACGTCCCCATGCTTTTGCTATGAGCTCAGTCCGAGTAAGACGGCATCGCCCCCACTTATGCCACACACTATGGCAGTGCGGACATTCAAAATAGGATGCGCTCCAAGCTATTCTTTTTCCACAAATCATACAAAAACGTCCAACAGTGGAAATGGAAAGACCAGCAGCAATGGCACAACCTCCAAGGGGTATTGTAAACAAACCAAATATGAGCAGAGCAATCCGAACAGATGATACACCCCTTCCAAGTCTCAGAAGAACAAAGAAAACTCCACAAATTATTATGGAAAAAAGGAAGGTGTAAGCGATTAATTGAGGCATCCCTATGTATAAGGAGCTAGATAAGAAATAGAATAAGAAGAAAAGCAAAAGTGATCCTACAACCTGAAAAGCCAACATGAAATATGCAAATTTTGGTACATACGCAGGAATTGTCTCAGGAGAAAAGAGTGTTTTCTGAGACTTGACCAGTGACAAATCAAAGCCACATGATGGGCAAACATTCACTTCCGTATCTAAGCTTTTTTCAGTTAAGCTGGTGCCGCAAACTGGACACCATTTAACAGGTTTTTCTCCAATATGAGTTTCAGATGAGGAAGATTCCACCATAGGAGCCACTCTTTGCGGTAAATGGTGAAAAGGTTTTCCATGGGATACAAATCTAGAGGGGAACCCCAGTAAATGTAAACTACTAGCTTTAGTCGAATGGAAACAGATTAACTAAAAATTCTACCAGAACATTTTAATCAATTGGTAGATTAAATATCGATGGCGGATAACAATTGCTCTGGGAATGGGTATGAGAATACTACAGGTTACACCATTTCTAAATGAACAATACGGAGGTAGTGAGCGCTACTGTTACAACCTATCAAAAGAACTAGTAAAACTTGGACACGAAGTTGATGTATTCACTAGCAGAATAAACAAAAAAACACCATTGACCAGTAATTTTGATGGCATTAAAATCAAACGATTCTACACACCAACAGTAATTTGGAATATTAATCCTCTCAGTATCATGCTTCATCGTTTGCTCAAAGCAGACTATGATATTGTTCATGTTCATTCCTACCTTTACTTCTCATCCAACCAAGCAATACTTGCCAAGATTCTTCGCTCAATCCTTCGTCGAAGAACCCCCATTATACTCCACCTCCATGGCGGCATAGGCAGCCCAAGCAACCTTTTGTTAAAACCCTACAAACGGGTATTGAAAAAAGCGTATGATGCCACAATTGGAAAGTTGATGATGCTTGCAGCAGATGGCATCTTCGCCTCAAGTTACGCTGATGCAACCGCTGCAGCAAAAGCCTTTCAGCACCCCTTAGAAAAAATTAGGATAGTCTACAACGCCATAGACTTCACGAAATTTTCTTCACCGATAAATAAAGATGACCACATGAGCAAGGAAATCCTCTTTGTAGGTGATTTGGAACGGTGGAAGGGTATAGACACACTCATCCAAGCTATGCACTGTCTCAGCACTCTAGGTGAGGATTTCAAGCTAAAACTCATAGGCGATGGCAGCTTACGACAACGACTCGAATCAGAAAAGAACAGCTTTAATATCGAATTCCTTGGACAAGTCCCTCATAAAGAGATACCACTGGCAATGAATAGTGCCTTCACTGTTGTCCTCCCATCCTACTGGGAAGGTATCCCCACAGTCGGATTAGAAGCTATGGCAACCCGCACTCCCTTCATTGGCACCAATGTTGGAGGAATCCCAGAAATCATACAGAACAACATCACTGGGCTCCTAATACCACCAAACAATCCTCCAAGACTCGCCAATGCAATACTCCGACTAAGAAATAAGAAGTTACGCCAGAAGCTAACGAAAAATGCTTTTCAGCTAGTAAAGAACCAATTTGAAGTCACACACATAGCCAAACAGACAATACATCTCTATGAAGATACATTACACCATTAAAGCAGAATATACCCTGAAAATTAAAATTACCAATCGAAAATTACTATTCAGCTTAAAGAGTCTCACATCTAATTGTTAGAACAAGTGAAATCAATAATGCCAGTCCTTGATCGAAAAACCATTCTGAAACTAATCAATCAACACAAATTAGTCACAGACATGATTGACCCAGAAGTACAGGTCTCACCCAACGGAGTAGAACTCACACTACAAAAAGTATACACCTTCAAAGAAGCAGGAGCCATCGACTTCACAAACAAGGACCGCTACATCCCACAATACAACGAAGTACAACCAAAAGACGGCAAATACACTCTACCACAAGGCACCTACCTCGTAACATACAACGAGACACTCCAGCTCCCCACAGACGTAGTCGCAATAGGACGCCCACGCTCCTCACTACTACGATCAGGCGTAACAATCGAATCAGCAGTCTGGGATGCAGGATACAAAGGAAGATCACGAGGACTACTAACCGTCTACAATCCACACGGCTTCGTGGCAACCAAAAACGCCAGACTAATCCATCTCCTGTTCATACGACTACAACAAGAAACCAGGCCATACAAGGGAACCTATCAAGGAGAGAAGTAGCAGGTGCTACAAAAAGCCAACATATTGATCACAGGACAGCCAGGCTGTGGAAAAAGCACCCTAGTCGCCCGCATCGTAAAAGAACTTCAAACAAAGGGAGTGAAGGTTGGAGGCATCACGACACCAGAATTTCGAACAGAAAGTAGACAAAGAGGAGGATTCCTAATCCAAGACATTACCACCGGCGAAGAAGCGATAATGGCCACATCAGAATATTCAAGTAAAATTCGAGTTGGACGATATGGTGTAGATGTGGCAGCTATTCACAAAATTGGAGTTACTGCTATTGATAAAGCAGTTATCACAGCAGATATCGTTGTAATTGATGAAATTGGAAAAATGGAATTAGCAGTTCCAGAGTTCAAACATAGCGTTACTTCCGCTCTTGATTCAAAAAAACCTGTTTTGGGCACTATCAGTCTTAGCCTAGCATCCTCTTTTGTGGCTTCAGTGAAGCGGCGACCAGATGTAATATTATTAGTACTAAAACGTGACCAACAGTCAGCAGCTTATAAACGTGTAGTAGAACTACTGGGCATTTTAAATTCTTAGTGTTCCATGATTAATATGTGAATGGATTCATCTTATACTCTAGATTGCTAAACGAACTGATATATTCATCTTCAACTACTTATTCTCCATACATTAACTTGAGGACTGGTCTCGCATAAAAATAGATTTTTACTATGGTTTCCTCGGATAGAAAAGCCTGAGATAGTTCAAGGAGATCGTGCTTTGTAACTACTCCAAGTCGACCATAGCTGATTAAAGGTGTTAATAGAAGAACTGGTATACCAATAAACCAAGGGATTCCTAGGATGAATAGTATAATCACTAGGAATATTGGAACAGAAATTATTTTAGCAAATTGAACCCAAATAAA
>JABXGU010000468.1 GCA_016550415.1 archaeon
GAAAAGCAAGTAAATTAGGGCGGATAATCACAATATCCTGGGTTTTCATGATTTCATCGACAGTTATTGTGTCGATGATGTCAACGATTAAATGATATTTGAGCTCGATTCCCCGTAATGCTAATTTCTCGGTATAAAGTGAATGCTTGTATATTAGCGAACTAACTGCAAAACTTGTTGCACAAGCTGTCATCAAAGGTAGAAGTAATAGATAATCTCCTGTCATCTCTGCAATCATAACTGTGGAAGTTAGTGGTGCTCTTCCTGCACCCGCAAAAAGTGCACCCATTCCAACAACACCAAACGCCATAGGCGCTGTCAACATACTCGGGAAAAGTTGGTAGAATATCATTCCAATAGCTGTGCCAGCCAAGCCTCCCATAAAGAGTGACGGGGCAAAAACGCCACCTGATCCTCCAGACCCAATAGATAAAGAGGTACTTACAATTTTCATTAGTGCAAGTACTAAGAGTGGACCCAATAGCAATCCACCGATAAGGGCTAATTCTAGTGTCTCATATCCAACCCGCGAAGTGTCTGGAAAAGCAAGAATAATGCCCCCAACTAAAAGCCCACCAAGTGCTGGTTTGAGGAACCGTGGAATTGGTAATGATTTGAACAATTTCTCTGTTGTTCCTAATGAGCGTATCCAGATAACACTTAGTAGGCCTAAAATTAAACCAAGAATGAAGAATAGCAATAAATCTGGTCCAAAAACTAAATCATACGCAGGAATAGGTAATGCTAATGAGGTACCGAAGACAGCAGATGCAACAGCAGTTCCAACAACGGTTGAAATTAAAACTGGGATTACTGCTATTGGATCAATGCCCATCATAACGACTTCTAGACCAAATAGGGCCCCGCCAATTGGTGCATTAAAAGTAGCTGCAATTCCTGAGGAAACACCACATACCGTTAGTACTTTCGTATTTTCCTCGTCAAACTTAAGCAACTGTCCAATGAATGAACCAGAACCTCCTCCAATCAAGCCAATTGGTCCCTCTCGTCCTGCACTACCACCAGAACCAATAGTGATAGCTGACGCAAGACTTTTCACGATTGGAACCCGTGGTCTTATTCTCCCCTTTTCAAGAGCCACAGCTTCCATTATTTCAGGTACACCATGACCAGTTGCCTCTGGAGCTAGTTTTGTAGTTAGTAATCCAACGAGCAAGCCTCCCACGGTTGTCATCAAAAATAATCCAAATGGAATCCAAAATGGTCCTATCCAAATACCAATGTAGAGAAGGAAATTGAAAAAATAAGTAAGATATAATATTAGCAAACGAAAGACGACTGCTGCGATACCTCCTATTATACCAACGAGAATAGCTAAAATATTCAGTATTAGGAACTTGTTTGTACCCATCTTGGCCTTTAAGCCAGAAAATTTGTCCTTGAAGATTTTTAGATAGGGTCGCTGTGCTTCTCTTTGTTCCTCTTCTTGTTCAAGGTCAAGTTCCTTTGGGGCTTGTTCATCTATTTGCTCAGTCTGCTGTTCCGAGCCTCCTTGTGTGTCTTCAATATTCTTGGTATTCTTCGTGTCTTTCGGCGTGATTCATACCTTCAGCAATTTATTTGAAAAGTGATAACACTTCCCCTTTCATTGTCTATAAAATTCTTACTCAACGAAAATCCACGTTATTTGTGAAAAATAA
>JABXGU010000469.1 GCA_016550415.1 archaeon
CGTGACTGTGAGTGTTGACTATGAGTTCAACATTGATTCCATCGGTAGCTGAAAGCAGATCCTGAACTGTATGAGCACAACCTGTGTCGATCATTAGACCGTCCACCCAGTAAGCTGCCGTGTAGTAAAGTCCTCGCCCAAAGAGCGAGCGGGAGAGACGAAACTTGCGCACCTCACCTATGTTTTCAACCAAGATCATATGCTCCGTTCGCCTAGTTGGAAGCTATTTTAGAGTGACATTGACGATGCGGCAAATCCAAGGGTATGGACCTGTCTTTTCAAGATTCAATTTGTGTTGCCCCAGAAGATGGGTATCGTTCAAAAGGTCCGGCAAGGGTATATGACTCTCTTTTCAGGAATCAAGAAACTGGTTGCTGGATCGTCCATTTTGCTGCTCCCTCATATACCCTTCACGCGAGCGTATCCTATGCAAACACTCTTGAACGATACCCATCTTTTGGGGCTGTCCCATATAGCTTTCGGATGTTTGGGGGCGTTCCACAAGATTTGAAGAATTTGTGATGCGGCCTTCTGAAAGAAACCCCAACGGCCTTATTTCATAACGCTAAACTAATACAATAACATGAATAAGAGGAACCGGTTTCTGTTCAAATTCTATTCTGCCCGGAAAACGCCCCCGACCCGGAACCCGCAAGCAAAGGACAGGCAGGGAAGGTGCTCACCGAAAGCACGACCGAACTCTTTATTGACTTTTGCCAAGTCTGTTCGTTTAATGGGTTTTTACAACCCACTCGCATTCTGACAAATCGCTATCACCGTAGCTTTCAGTGAGGCAATACATGACACGAAGACCGGCGTGTATCTCCATACTCGATTTGGTTAGTAATCATCAAAAGGGATTTCGGACCGGGGTTTCTCTGCACTGTCACTCACGTCATTCAAAGGAGGGCCTGAATTTTGTTCCACAATATGCTTCTAAGATTCCCGTTGTGTCTTCTTTCTTTAAACGTGAAAAGGAGCGCTATTACCGTTTACAAGGCAAAGCCCTGGATTTGACAAAGGGATACTGGACGCCACCTGTTACTTTGAAATGCCTTCTGGACTCGGAGATAAGAAGGATTGAGCACCAGCTCGGGCTTCAAGCCTTGGTTTCGGTGACGGATCACGATAACTTATCCACGGGAAGGTTCTTGCAGAGACTTGACGCTTCTGACAGTGCACCAATTTCTTTGGAATGGACGGTTCCCATAGACAGCCGAGCCTATCACTTGGGTGTCCATAATCTGCCACCCGAATCATCGGCACAAATCGTGAATGAGCTCCGATGCTATACACGGAAGCCACAAGACGGCAGGCTCCTGCAGCTCCTCGCATGGCTCAATGACTACCCAGAAACCTTGCTGGTCCTTAATCATCCCTTTTCGGGTTTAGACTCCCATTGTATACGCCGGCTGAAAGCATGGCTTGCTGGACTGTTGAATCATTACCCCGAGGCTATCCATGCTATGGAGATAAACGGCTATCGCCCCTGGAGCGAGAATCACCGCACGGTTGACTTGGCCGAAAAATTGGGTTTGCCGGTCATTTCAGGGGTGACCGGCATGGGCGTTCACCAAACGTTATCTTGAACCTAACCAACGCAGCAAGCTTCTCGGAGTTCGTATCTGAAATACGGCATGACAAAGTGAGCGAGATTTTGGTGATGCCTGAGTATCGTGAAAATCTGTTTGTTCGTAAGGTGGAATCAGTAGCAGATTTTTTTCGCTATTACCCTGAATACCCTCCGGGACAGCGGCGATGGACTAACCGGGTGTTCTTTTATCTGGAGGAAGGCGTAGTAAGACCCTTGTCTTATTACTGGTACCGCACTGTCCCCTTATGGGTGAAATCATTCATGTGGCTTGTATCTCTTACGGGGAGCAAATACCTCAAGTCAGCCCTACAAATATGCTTCAGAAAAAAAGAGGAAGTAACATTGCGAAACATGCCTGACGGTGCTTCTTGACTGATAGTGAAGAATTGATCTCTTTCTTCCCCTACAAATCCTATTCCGAAAACAATCAGCAAGAGGCTTGATGCTGTCGTTAATCTAAACAAGATTGGTATTTGGAAGAAAAAACGTGAATCTTAATCAGGTGCCTAAGAGCTCATTTTTCCATTAATCTTTTCTTTCAAAATCGCCGAGCATTGAAAAGTCACCACGCGCCTAGATCTGAGCATCATATCTTCACCGGTCTGAGGATTCCTCCCTTTCCGCTCTTCCTTTTCCTTAACGCAAAACTTCCCAAACCCACTAATCAGTAAATCTTCGCCGGACTCAAGCGTGTTCTTCATGACTTCCAGAAGGGTTTCGACCGCTTTCGTCGCTTGGGATCTGC
>JABXGU010000470.1 GCA_016550415.1 archaeon
CATATTCAAATTTCTTTGTCTTCCTTGGTACAATTCCAAGTGTCTATTTTGGACTTACTCTCGGTTTCACTTTGTACAACTATATTAATCAACGTAGATTCATGCAGGATTCCTTTCGATTCATGGTTGGTTGGGACCAGATTCGACGCCAAAAGAATCTCAGAGTTACATGCACATTTCGTTCAGAACAAGACTGTCGTCATGGCTTGGGAATCTTATTTTTCCTTCTCTTTCTTGCGATGTTAGTTATGTGTGTACCAAGTATGTTCTTCATTATTGCAAATGCTTCATCTCATTTTTATTTATTCTCAGGCATATCTGTAACTCTCATACCTCTCATCGTTACACTTCTACCATCAATGCTACTACTATTCGTTGTTATCAAACCAAAAGTCACTCTCACTCCGGAGGACGCCCGTGTAGGCTCTAAACACTTCCCATGGAACGACCTTGAATATTCAATTATCACAAAGCATCATAGCAAACGGGGAACTTATCATGTCCTGCAACTTCGTCGACCCAGTAAATCATGGTATAAAGCCAGCATCCTTGCTAATGACCTCCCAGATTTGGAAGTCCTCACCTCAATGTTGGAAGTATTATGTTCATAAAATGAGTAGGGATCCTAAGTATCCATCGTATATCAGTTCAGGAACTGTTACTGTGTTTTAGAATAGATGTTGACAAGCCTTTATTCAGAACTTAGGTGACGGATGCCATAGTATATTCCCACGATTAGAAAGATAATTCCTAAGATGTAAGCAAAAGGAGCTATCATTTGTACATACTGTATGTTCGGGTCATTAGAGAAATCAACAGGACCAGCTGAGAAATCAACAGATGAGACTAACCATATTGCTACAATCAAGAAGATTCCAGCACAAATGTATTGACCTGCTCTATTTCTATAATTTGACATTACAACTCCTCATTGAGCCTTCCAAATTGTACATTCCCATCCTATACCCTCTCTTATAGTAATTACTATTGTTAAGAACCTGTGTCCTTTAAAAACAGGGGAAAATCTGAACTCACATACTAATAAGAAATTATGTAAAAAAAGTGAGGGGAAAGGAGATGGCTACTCCTTTCTTAAACCCGTTCTTTGATTAGTTTTTGAACAACTGAGGGATCAGCTAATGTTGTCGTGTCACCTAGGTCATCAATTTGACCTGCGGCAATCTTCTTCAGAATACGCCTCATAATCTTGCCACTCCTTGTCTTAGGCAAGGCATCAGCAAACTGAACCTTATCCGGCGTGGCAATAGGACCAATCTCCTTTCGTACATGCTTACGAAGTTCTTGACGAAGATCCTCAGTTTTATCAAATCCCTGTTTAAGAGTCACAAAGCAGTACAGGGCTTGACCTTTGATATCGTGAGGAAAACCGACAACTGCAGCTTCTGCAACAGCTTCATGGGAGACAAGGGCACTCTCAATTTCAGCTGTACCCATCCGGTGGCCACTAACGTTTACTACATCGTCGATACGTCCGACAACCCAGAAGTAACCGTCCTCATCTCGACGTGCACCATCACCGGTCATATAGTAAGGTGGAAATGTCCTCCAGTAGGTATCGATAAATCGCTGATGATCGCCATAGACGGTTCTCATCATCCCTGGCCAAGGCTTCTTGATAACCAGATAGCCACCCTCATTAACACCTACCTCTTGACCGGATTCGTCCACAATCATTGCTTCAATACCAGGGAAGGGTAAGGTACAAGATCCTGGCTTTAATGGTACAGCACCTGGAATTGGTGTAATCAACACACCACCGGTTTCAGTCTGCCAATAAGTGTCCACAATTGGGCATTTGCCTTTACCCACAACTTGATGATACCAAATCCAAGCTTCCGGGTTAATTGGTTCTCCCACAGATCCTAGTAATTTCAGACTGCTAAGATCGTGTTTTGTTACCCATTCATCTCCATGTCGCATGATTGCTCGAATGGCGGTGGGTGCAGTATATAATTGGTTTACCTTCCATTTTTCCACTATAGCCCAGAATCGATCTGGTTCTGGGTAGGTGGGTACACCTTCAAACATGAGGGTTGTCGCACCTGCCGCTAGTGGTCCATATATTATGTAGCTGTGTCCGGTTATCCAGCCAATATCTGCTGTGCACCAGTAGATGTCATCTTCGTGGTAGTCGAATATCCATTTGAAGGTAGTCATAACATAGGTGAGGTAGCCACCAGTTGTATGGAGAACTCCTTTGGGTTTACCAGTGCTCCCACTAGTATACAAGATGAAAAGTGAGTCCTCAGCATCTTGATGTTCTGGAGTACAGTCTCCTTGAACTTTAGAATCTGCGATGAGATCGTGCCACCAGAGGTCTCGTTTACTCTTCATGGTGACATCGATACCTGTGCGTTTGACGATGATACTGTGTTTCACGTTGGGGCAGTGTTTTAGAGCTTCATCTGCGTTGGCTTTAAGGGGAATTTTTTTACCACCACGGAAGCTGCCATCACTTGTGATAAGGAGAGTGCAATTGCTGTCTAGGATCCGGTCTTTGAGACTGTCGGCGCTGAATCCTCCAAAAACTATACTGTGTATTATGCCAAGGCGAGCACAGGCAAGCATGGCAATAGCCAGTTCGGGAATCATGGGCAGATAGAGGGCTACACGATCGCCTTTCTTGTAACCTAGCTTCTTGAGAACATTAGCGAATTTACAAACTTCGGCATGAAGTTGTTCATAGGTAAAGGTGCGGCTTTCCTTTGGATTATCGGCTTCCCATATGATGGCAATCTTGTTTCGCCTATCAGTATTGAGGTGCCGGTCAAGACAGTTGAAGCTGGCATTAAGTTTGCCGCCCTTAAACCAAGTGCAACGAGCTTCAGTGGGATCCCATGTATTTATGGGTCCTGTCCATTTCTCAAACCAATCAAGCTGTTCAGCTTGTTTTGCCCAGAAAGCTTCAGAATCACTTATGGATTCTTGATAGAGCTTTCCAAGTTCATCTAATCCTTTAATATGAGCGTGTTTACTGAAGGTCTTCGGTGGCGGGAAGACCCGGGATTCCTTTGATGTGATTTCAATCTTACTCAATGCTGCTCACCGTAATGTATGATAGCATGATTCAAACTCATGTTTTATGGGATTTCTCCCCTTCATGAATTAGAGTTGTCAGTCCCCAATGGGACTGGGATGGCTTCCCAACGCCAGCCGGCTCTATTTAAAATTTTGGGAGTGCTAGCCCTC
>JABXGU010000471.1 GCA_016550415.1 archaeon
AAACCGATGAATGCTGTCCCCCTGACTGCTGCGACATGCGTGGCATGCTCTCCTTTCAGATACTCTGGGAACTCGGGAAAAAACCCATGAACGGCCAAGAATTAGCCGAACAAATCGGACTTCGAAGAGGATCCAAACCTTCCCCTGGAACCATTTATCCAGCCCTCAAAGACCTCGATCAAAAGAACTTGATACGCGGTAAAAAGCAGGGTCGACAGGTCATCTATACCCTCACCAAAGAAGGGCGAACGGGATTAGAAGTGGCCACGCGTTATTTCTACAGAGTGTTCCGGGAAATCATTGAAGCCAGCCAACCTTCAGACTGATAGGAAACTTCTTTTGATTGAAAGGCTTCTACGCGTAATCATGCATTAACCTGCGTTTTTTCGGCACCTTCTTTTGTAAATATCGGGTACCCGACACATTTAAATATTGGGTACCCAATACAAATATATCGGATACCCGATAAAAAGGAGGTTGATATCATGACAACCAACAAAAACTGCATCACAAAGTGTTGCCCAGCTCCCAAAATCAAAGGCGGGAGAGTATTCCCTGAATCCCTTATCTATAGTCGTCGATAAACCGGAATCATTAATCTACGAAAGAGGAGAAGAAAAATGACACAATCCCAACCACTCGTGCAACTTGAAGCTACCACAGATTTCTTCAAGGTTCTGCAGAAACGTCGCAGTATTCGTCGATACAAACCCTATGATATTCCTAATTCGGATATAGAAAAAATCCTGCAAGCTGCTCGAATTGCTCCATCAACCAATAATAGTCAATCATGGCGGTTTATTGTTGTAAGAGATGCTGCGACCATTCAGCTCTTAGCGCAGCCCTCACAACAGCGATTCATTGCAAATGCTAATGCGATTATTGTCGTGCTGGGAGAACGACAGAGTTCATGCTGTCCAGGAAACCAGGCTCGATGGCATCTCCAAGATCCCATGATTGCAACGGAACACCTCGTTTTAGCGGCCACAGCCTTAGGTTATGGTACTTGCTGGATTGCCACCTATGAATCACGGACAGTTGAATTCATCCAACAGGTGAAAACCCAACTTGCTATCCCCGACAACACCGACATCGTTGCCTTAGTAGCGCTCGGAGTTCCTGATGAGCATCCTTCTGCTCGTCCCCGAAAGGCGTTAACAGATATTGCGTTCGATGGAAAATACGGAACACCGTGGCACTCCACAAACCCCCAAACATAAACAAATCCGTGAGTTCAAACATTAATTCACAAGTATCCTTTAACGAATTCCTGCCATTAAGTACCACAATCCACTCAAATGGTTTGTATGCATTCCTCTGAGATTCTTGCCTGAAAGTCACATTGCTGTTCTTTTAGCTCCTACGTCTAAGATTTGAGCTCGTTTGGTTCCAAATTTTGGTCATTGATGAGTGTGAAAATTAACAGTAAACAGCGCATTTTTTATGTAACCTTCATGAAAGGAAACCCAGAGGTTCCATGGTTTCGATTTAGCAACCAATCCAATCAAGTTGCATTGGTATTTGTAAAGAGAACTATCAACCTCATAAAAGGGTAAAAAAAAGAGTGGATTTGGATGAAAAAGAGTATTACCTATTCAACAATTTTACTGATTTTTCTGGTACTTTCGTTTGGCGTTCTAATGGTGTCAGCCAAACCACCCCCAAGAACGGTTTTATCAGCTGCTATAACAACCCCACAGGACGATCATGTTGTTGCTGATGGTGAAATGTTCATCGTAATGGGTAATGTTGTTGCCAAAAGGGGTGACGCCGGTTTGGTGGATACCTACATTCAGTATGCAGTGGGTGAAGGGTCAAGTGCATTTACCAATCTTGGATATGATTCGAGCGTACTTCATATTGTCGCAGATGCCCAACCTCAATCGCAATTTCTGCAAAAAGACCAATCCTATGATGTCCAATGGACTCTGGTGGGGCCTACTGGAACCTACGAAATCCGGCTATACAGCGAAGGTGAACAGGCCAAACCAGGTGAATCTGATGCGGTGACTGTGAAAATCCAAGGTCCTGGACCGCCTTCAGGAGCTTATTTTGTATCATCGGAACAACAGGATCCATCTACAGGATATGGTAGCGCAACCGGAAGCTTTACGGACACCTTCTATGGCGATGGAACATATGAAATACTAACCGAAGAGAAGAACCCTCAGAGCACCAAGAAACCCAAAGATGACACAACAGAACTCGGCTGGATTTTCCATTTTGAGGGACTAACAGAAACGCGAACCTCAACCATGTTCTACTTTTTCGGGTATATGGAGTTTCCCGAAGATGACAGTGACACTTCTTTCTTAGTGCAAGAATGGACTGGAAGTGCTTGGAGCACCATCTTAGAGATTAGTCATACAGGAGTAAACAAGCTATTATCCGTACCAATAACTGACAATACGGCTGAGACACTAGAACTGAGAATTGTGGACAATGACCGAACAGTCGGAAACAAACAGCTTACCTCATTACATGTCGATCAGATACTCATTGGCGATAACAACTTTCAGTCTCCTACTAGTGGGATTGAGATTTTACTTCCACCCTACAGGTGTCATCATTTCCAGGCATGGGAAAACTATGATAACAAATGGTATCATGGTGCAGATGTCCCAATACTCACAGCTGGGGCAACGGACATCGAGATTGTTGATTTGGATCGCGATGGAGACAACGAAGTCGTCGTAGCCGAACTAATCAGTGAAACGCACGGTGTAGGCATCATCGAAATCTTCGATTTCGAAATTAGTCCTTATCCAGTTGACACACTAGTGCTTCCCGAACCATTTGATACTGCAGTGATGTCAATTGCAGTCGGGAATTTCGACAACGATGATGATATTGAGATTGCTGCAGCCGCAGTAAGAGGTGGTGCAGTAATCTGGGACAAAGAGGGTAATGACTATACAATCGGGTTTATTATACACGAACCATTGTACATGGATTTGGTCACCGCAGGAAATCTAGATGACGATCCAGAGCTTGAACTCGTCTTTGCCGTGAGTCTGGACCCAGTACTGTGTGAGGTTGTCCTGTACGACTTCATCGAAGGAGCCTGGCTTAACACAGCGAACTTCTCGACCTCCACTCCAAATAGCTTCTTTGAACACATAGAAATTAACGACCTCGATCAAGACGGTACCGGAGAATTATGTGTAATGTACAAGGATGACCCATTCTATATCCTAAGCTATACTGGTGATAGACTGGATCCATTCTGGAGTATTCCTGATGTCATCGCAGGCACAGATGTTGGATTCAGCTTTGTGACCGGCGATATGAACACCAATGGCGCTATGGATATTATCTTCTATACCTGGTTCCTAGATGGATCTACAACAGGTTTCATCGTTTTTGAATACGATGAGATTCTAGGATTCACTAACACATACAATATCATTAATCCAGGAATGGACGGTGTCTTTGGAAATCAAATGGCAATCGGAGACATTGATAATGATGGTTCCAATGAACTGGTTGTTTCAGGTGGAGCTGGCGGCATCTACTCGGAAGGGAGGATGTACATTTTTAGAAACGATGTGCTGATTTTCACGGCTGATCTGGGCGTTAACGATTCAAACTGTGTGGCGATTGGAGACTACGATAACGATAAGCTCTAGAGAGCTTCTTAGCAGGAAGAGGATTCGTATCCTCTTCCGCTTTTTTACTTTAAAACAACCTATATTACCGAGATTTTTTTCTTGATTGTTGATGTTCATTACCATCTGACTGAGATGCCTTTGATCACTTGGAAGTTTTCATCGGTACTGTTCAAGTTTTCAGATATTGAATAATGTATTCTGGTATATCACATACAGTCTATGCCGTGAATGGGCTTATAGCGATGTGTATCGAAGTGTTGAATCATCTTGGTGACTTGATTCAGACGATTCTGCATTTCTGCAAGTCGTGGGCAGGTCGTTAGTCAAATATCATTTCAGGTTTGGGTGCTGGTGGCTCTTC
>JABXGU010000045.1 GCA_016550415.1 archaeon
TATTGGAAACTTGCTGCTAAACACTCGAAAAATGTACCCTACAAAATTATGCTTACAGACCCACCAGCAGAAGTCATTTATTCTACTCTGCCTCAGCCATTGAAGATTGATCGACAACGACCACTAAGTGCCGCTTCTATTTCTGAACGAGTCAAATGTCTGGTTTCACCAATTCGTGATATTATCAACAAAGAACCAGTTTTGCTAATGGTACTCCAGGAACTAGAGAAGCCCGATATTCTCCCTAACGGTGTGGGCGGTCGTAACCTTCTGATGTACAGCTTTGAAACAATAGATACCGGAATCGGGATGATAAAGCGTGACCTTCAGCAATTTGGTCTTTATCTTGCCAGTAGCAAAAGCTACCAACTTCGGCAAACTCGGGGAAGCCAGGGTTTTGGAGCCTCCAGTGCATTCAGTGATGCCCAGAACACTACTGGGCGTCCAATCACCGTGGCAACTAGACATCCTGCTGAAAATCAAGGCTATACCTCCACCTTTTTCACAACTGGTAAAAACCAGAAAGAGTATGTACTTCCAGAAACAGCTCTTTCTCTTTCCTTCAGTCACGGAACTTATATGCAACTATCCTTCCTAAACCTACCCTATCGTCGGGGATATGCGGATGAGTACATTAACCAAACATCCTTCTTGAACGCACACATCAACATAATCTTCGTCGACCCATACGGAGAGGTTCATATCTATCCTCGTCGTGTGAAGGAATTTGTAAGAGAACCTAGCTTTACAATGCCCCATCCTTCTTCGACAAGTATCGGGGACTTTCAAGATCAGCTTCGAATAACATCATATTCATCACTTCTCGACTTCTTGAGCCAGAGTTATTGTCGATTAACAAGACCAAGAGCGGCTCGTATTATTAGAAATGCTTCCAAACAGGTTAAGAACGAACCATTCACTAAAAATCAAAGACCGAAGAACCTCTCCCAAGCACAGATAAAAGCCCTCTACTCCAGTTTCATTTCAGAGAAGTATTATGCACCTCCCATAGAAACTGTCGTTCCTGTTGGCGAGGAAGTAATTACAAAAACCCTAAAGGAAATTTTCCAAGCAGAATTCGTTGAGGCAATAAGTCGTCCACCAACAAGCAGTAAGGGACTTGCCTTCGCTGTTGAGGTGGCTGCAGTCTATGATCCCAAACTTGCTTCGCAATCCGGTGTAGGAGTACTTTACCGGTTTGTCAATCGGACACCAAAGCTTAGAGACAACTCAGATTGTGCGATTTGGAAAGCTGCAGCCTCTGTCAATTGGCGAAATTACCGAATAGAAGTAGCAAGCAATGGATTACCAATGGGATCTGTACGACTATTTGCCAATGTTGTGGGCCCATTCGTTCACCTCATTTTTAAAGCTCAATCAAAACAAGCTCTCGCTGAAGACGATATTCTCATGCGGGAATTGAAACTGGCCTTTGAGGATGTGGGTAGAAAGCTTAGACATCATATTGTACGTGTTATGGCTCACCGTGAACGTGAACGTCGCGCAGATGTACTGTTAAGATATGCTAGGCTAGTTGCCAAGTCACTAATTAACATTGAAAGCTCAGATCCAAAGATATCCAAGGAACAGCTTGCAAAGCTTCCACAACAGCTTGAGGAAATCGCTACCAGAATTTCAGGTTTGGAAGCAGACTCATCTACATCTCGTGCAGAGGAGACTGAGGAGGTGGCTATTGAATGAACTCAGGCACACGCCGCAAAAGAACTGGCGCAGATGCTGGGTCAGCAGCTTCTCTGAGTGGTCATCAAGAGTCTTCTACACGAACGCCTAAGAAAGGTTCATTCACTGCTGTTCGCAAATTAATGGAGGTTCAACACTCTACTCGCGAGCAGAAGCTAAAGCTCCCAAAGGGTGTTCGGATTGTTACTGAGAAAGACTCTCGGATGCTTCTTGAAGAAATTTTAACGTTAGGTCGTTATCTAATCAATGAAATTGCCCATGGAAAACCGCCAACCTTGGTACTGCCCCAAAGAGGTGGTGCCAACATTGTTTGGGATGAAGAAAATGATTTACTTCTCTTGGGAGAAAAAACGATAACCCGTTCGTTGGGCAATCTACGCACTGTAAAAGATGTGACTAGTCTAATACGAGTCCTTGAAATCGTCCATGAATTATTGGAAAAAGATATTCACGCAACTAAACGTGAATTATACTATAATGATGTGAAGCTTTTTGAAGACCAACGCACCAGCGATAACGCCATAGATGACATCGCTCCTCTTCTTGGCACGAATAGAGAATCCACTCATGTTGTCGCTTCTGCTAAGGGAACAGTACTTGGTCGCCTAACAATTGAGGATAGTGGCGATCGTATTGACTTAACCAAGTTAGGCACCGGTGGCTGGTCTATTACTCCATTCCTAGATCTTGTGGAGATAGTTGAATCAGATGCTGAATTTCTTTTAGTCATCGAGAAGGATGCAGCAATGCTACGCCTTAGTGAATCTAAGTGGTGGAAACGTTATCCCTGTATCCTCTTGACTGCTCGTGGTTCTCCCGACATCGCCAGCCGCATTTTCGCTCGTCGACTAGTCAAGAAACTGAAAATCCCGGCTTTCAGTCTGGTGGATGCTGACCCCTTTGGTGCTTGGATTCATTCTGTCTACTTGCGTGGAAGCAAAAGATTGAGCTATGAAAGCTCCTTTCTAGCGACTCCAGAACTTAAGCTGTTGGGTGTTCTCTGTCGGGATCTTGACGCTTATAGGGTACCCAAGGAGTGCCGGCTTAAGATGACTTCTGAAGATATCAAAAGAGCAAAGGATATGTTAAGGGAACCGTTTGTAGCAAATAATCCAAAATGGGTTGCAGACATCCAGCTTATGCTGGAGCGCAAGGAAAAAGCTGAGATTCAAGCCCTTGCTTCTCATGGTTTTGAATTCTTAGCAGATACCTACCTTCCCACCAAGCTAGAAACTGGAGACTGGATTTGAACTAGCTGGTTTTGAATAGCTCTTCAACAAGGTTCTGTGGGCAAATCCACTCTCCCTTGGAAGTATCAAATAGGGCGATGGGGAGCTCTCGTATACTGTGAGGGAGTGATGGCAAAATAGAATGGGGAGTTGCAAGGGCGGCATCTTTTGTTTTCAGAATACTCGATAGGGATGTGGCAAAGGGGACTAAACCTCCCTTGGGCAACGAGGCTGCACAAAGGAGGCTTGGTGTGGAATGCTCCGGTTTATCTTGGACCATGGGTGGTTGGAGATACCAGAACTGATACGCAGGAAGCAACCGGAGATATGTAGCTACTTCAACAAGGGTATTGGTTGTATGTGCTGAAATAACAAGAATGATATTTTCACAGAGTTGCTTTGGAGCCATTTGTAGACGGTGAATAATTAGGGTTGGGATGAACTGTTTCAGGTAGTTACCTGCAGTGGCTATGGATACGCCAGCATTTTTTGCCAGTTGTCGTGTGCTGATTCGAAGGTCCTTCTCAAGGGTCATGAGAGTGCGAAGGATTTCAGGTGTCAGCTTGACGACTTTTCCTTCATAGGTTATTCCTTTATTGATGCCATTAAGCGGCGTTGGTTCCCTTAATCGACTTTGGCTGATAACATCCCATTCGCCTGCGTTGAATTGCTTCCACCAATGAAAATTATATCCCCACTCGAAGCGATGGATATTTGATAAAACAAAAGAATAACTTTTTTGTGTAAGCCATTTTGCTGCTTGATTGTGAAATGCCATTACAACATTTTTGGGAATGGTAAAGATGGCAAATAGACCAGTGTCCATAATGCTTAATGGTGATAGTAGGTGCGTGCAAAACGGAAAGGATTCAAATTGAGATTTCAAGGCATTTAGGTCAGAGTTAATTGTCTTCATTGAAAGTTGAGAATCCAACAGAAGAAGGATTGGAGTTAATCCAAGTCGTTGAAAGTTGATTTCACCAACAAATTGAAGGTTCAATTGATTCGCAAGCCATGCTAGACTCCTCCGCACAGTTCCTCGTGAAAATCGGGTTTGATCAGTTAGTTGTCGTTCACTGAGGCTAGGATTCTCCGAAAGATGAAGAAGGACTAACCTATGCGACTCTTTTAGAGATGGTTCAGTAATATCTGCTTCAATCTCTGAACCAGCAAGTCTAGTCACACTTTCAAAGGGAACAGCGTCTGCCAAACTATCTATGATTTCTAAACGCCGAAATAGTTGGGGAAGTCGCTGTGTTTCGAACAGCTTTTTGACTATTTGGGAAATTGTAGGTTGGCCAGTTGTATGTTTTATTGATGGAGGTTTTCCACCCCATTGGCAAGTTTGCCAACCCTTTTGGAACTTGTCTGGAAGAAGTTGAGTAACTATTGTGTTCACAAATTCCTGATTATCAACCGATTCTTGAAATGTAGTTGGAAGAATATAACGAATTCCTTCACGGAGTAGGAGTCCTTCACGGATTGGCGTGAGAAATAGGAATTGTGGAAGAAGATTGATGAGCCTTTCTTCTGTATGCCGTTTTATTCCCCACCAGCTGCCTTCATCTGCAAAAAAGGATGTTATTGTTAAAGGTGTTGAAGATGGTGCTTCAATTCCTATCAACTGTTGGATTTTTTCGAGCCCAATATCAAAGGTGTGTCTAGCAGAGGATATTTTTTCTTCCAAATCTAGCGTGGGATCATAACTCCTCTCCATCAGCTCTTCTACCTGTCCAAGAATCGAATCAGGAATTGGCTTTTCTAAAAGAGTATCTGGGTAGCGGAGAAAATCAAGCGTACTAAGGCTAGCTTGAAGCTCATCTGGGTCAAGCTGTAAATCATCCAACACTCGTGCAATCAAGCAAGCACCATACCGTACACTAGCCCGACGTCGAGCTAGGGCATCAGGTTCTTCAACTCCTCGCTGAAGAAGCTCCTGTAAGAGTTGTGGTTTTCCTTGGACTGCATCAAATGCTACTGCTGAAACCCATAATATGGATGGCACAGGTTTTACATATCTATCAAACCAATCAGTAAAAATCCTCTCCGCTACTGCCATCCGTGCATCACCAAATTCTTATGCCTAGTTTAATTGCAGCTAAAAAAGAGAGGGGGTTGAGGCGATGAATCCTCACTAGAGCATGCGTGAAGATTTTACACCGCCCACAAATCTGTTAGAAGTCATCGTTCGCTAGTCAATGTCAATTTCGATGCGTCGAAGAAGGGTCATGATCTTCAGTTCGACACTGTTGATTCTTGGTACGTTATCTATGACGATTGCTAATTTTCTGCCAGGAATTTCAATAGTTAAACGTCCTGATAAGAAGAGAACATATTCAAAGATGTCTCTGATTTCCTTGTGTACAGTGACATTCGATGTGCCATAGCGTTCCACATCTCCCAGGAGACCTTTCTTGTATAGTATCTCATTAGGAGTGATTCTGAAGTAGTAGAATCGTGTACTTATCCATGATATCAGAATGATGAAGCAGAAAATGATGAAGAATGCTATTAGATTATTTGGAATAAGTACAAGGCCAAAAGCTACTGGGCTAATATAGATTAGTATACCAGTTGATTGGAAAACAAATGCGACCGCCATTAGCAGTATAACTATTAGCATCACAAAAACTGCGACGACACTTTTGCTAAACTCAAAGGTTATTACGAACAGATTGAAACCGAATATTATGAACCAA
>JABXGU010000472.1 GCA_016550415.1 archaeon
GACTTGCATGAAGGCATAGTCACACGGGCCGATGCAGGGAAGAGCTGGAAGGATCTAATATTCGCCCCCTACAACTGTTTTCTGCTGTGTAGAGACTGCCACACCAATTGGGGGGAAGTATTTCCTAGAGAGAAGGCCTGGGAAGTGTCCTGCGAACGTTATGGGGAGCAAGAAGTTCGAAATTGGTATGAATCCTTACCTTGGACAATAGGAGTACCGAGGAGATTTTGGGATGAATGAAGAAAAATTCACTGATGTTTTGCAATCAGATATACCTGTTTTGGTTGATTTCCACGCTACTTGGTATCAACCTTGCAAACTAATGGAGCCTATTATTGAGAAGTTGGCGGAGGAGTTCAAGGGGAGAATTTTGTTTGTGGCTGTAGACACCTCCAAGTACCCTCAGGCAGCAGCAAAATATTACGTTCGATCTGTTCCAACCTTTATTATTTTCATTGACGGAAAGCCAGTGGAGTCAAGAGTGGGAGTGACTTATGAACCGGTTTTTAGAGAATGGCTAGATAAATGGGCACCGGCTACTCAGCCAAATTCTACCAGGGAGGATTAACCAACCTTGCTGAGTCTACTATACAGAGCCTAGGAGTGCCCAAGTGGGCTTTAAGTTATTTATGTCCTTATTGGGGTACACTAGCGTGTTTGGAATGCACTGAGAATTTTACTTTGGTTAGGCAGGACGAGTGCAACTCAGAGTGTTGGGATTGTGAGAGTAATTATTTATGCCCTTGTTGGCGGTGTGATAGGTTGTGTGATTCCTGTCCAGACCTGTCGAATTGTGAGCACATTAAGTTCAAATCTCAAAGGAAAGCGAATTTAGAGTGGTTAGGTATATTACTAGAAGAATGGTGGTTTTGTTGAAAAAGTTCTCAGAATGTGATATAATTAAGGGTGAAGATGGATGTTACTTTAAAGTATACTGATGGGCGAGAAGTCTTGCTAACTGGCTGTGATGTGATATATACGATACCAGCACCTGAGTATGCACATTCCTGGAGTGGTGAGAGTGTGCTTTACCGTGATTCGGAAGCAGAGTTTACTGTGGAGGTTCCAATGCCTTCTTATCATTATAGTACAACTAATAACAGTCTTTGGGCAAATGGGGATGGCAACACTATTCGGGTACAAGGACCAACCGGTTATTCGGATAATTGGCAAATATCATCAGCAGTTCGCGCGTATGAAAAAGAAAGGAGGGAAGAAATGATCTCGAAAAGCACATTCAACGAGGCTCTGGCAGAAGCTGGAGTAGCAAAGAACGTTCGCCGAAAAGTCGAACAGCTTTCATCTAGCGACTTTGAGTACTTGATTGCTGCTCTGTTGGCTAAGGCTTTTAAGCCCGAGATGCTCAAAGTCTTCGAAGAGCCTGTGCAGAAGGTCAAAGTTGTTGAAGAAGAACTTCCGTTTTAGGTGGAAGAGCAGTGCGGCGGCGTGGCAGCGTCGGGTAAGGGTGGCGGTAGAAGTCCGGCTACAGGCTGGAAGCTGTCGATTCCAGTACAGCTTGAGGACATAATGGAGCCGAGTGGGGAATCCGGCCCGCACTGCTTGGAATTATGAAATATCTTATTTTAATCTTGTTCCTATGCGGCTGTTCGTGTGGACCGCCGGAGCCAAAATGCTACAATCTGACGATCAGTTGTCCCACCTACAGGCAGACCTATTGGGTCAAGAATCACTGGGCTAGCTATGGAGTTCTGCACTGGACTGAGTGCAATGGGAATCCGGGAAGTACCACGATAGCCGGTTGTCAGTATTGGTGAGAATTTTTAAAAATTTCTAGGAGAAAATCGTGAAGGAAAAGAAGAAAAAGAAGGTTAAGCTGGCTCCTCCCAAAAAGTGGGGACCTTGGGGACTGTGCTAACTTGGAGAATACAATGGAAACACTCCTGGAGCGAGCACTCCACTATGTAGAATGCTACGATATGCACTTTCCCACATCTGGAGCCAACTGGGTAGTAGATGAGTTGCGGGAAGAGATTCAGCGGAATTCGAAAGAAGAGGTCTCTTAATTGGTAACTTGCAAGGAGTGTGAGGCTAACAAAATACCTGCAACATTTAAGGCTATCACACACCGACACCTTAAGTTTCATCACAATATGACCATGGATGAGTACCGTGAGAAGTGGCCAGATGCTCCAACTCGGGATACGCGGCTCATACCAGAGATTGAGGAAATCACTGCTGATGAGGAGTGTCAGCAACTGATTGGGACACTCCGCCCTATCGAGCAACAATACATCGCTGCTAGGTTAAAGCACGTGACCAAAGATGCAGCAGCTCGGGCTATTGGGATGGCGCCGAGTTCAATCTACAACTGGAAGAACCGAGCCATAATCGAGGCACTCATTGGGTACTTGCAAGTTGATCCTATTTTAAAGGGCATGACCATGATAGCTCAAGCCGTTCC
>JABXGU010000473.1 GCA_016550415.1 archaeon
AATGGGAAAGGGTGTTCCTGGTGAAAGTGTGCCTGTTTCTGTTAGCTACAGCAAGAAAAAGGTCACAATATATACAGGGAAAAAGTATTCGAAACAGAGGATTGAGATATTTGCTGATGATCTGTATCTGTTCACAACAGTAGTCGGCCGTAACGGTGAGAGTTCGATCAGGATTAAAACCAGACAAGGAAGCATGCTTGTGGATGCCATGGAAGAAGGAGCAAGCGTCACTGCGAAAATTGCTGAATAAAGTCAAAGTCTACTAGAGCTAAGACTGTGGAATAGACACCCTTGCTCCCGTAGAGAGGACTCAAACCTTGCGATTTGCGGTGAATTCGATATGACCACACTGAGGACATCTATATCCATCAATATGATAGGCTACATAATGGTAGGGGTCGTCCTGCGCGGGTTGTTTGAATTTTATACGCAACGCACTACTTTTCAAACCAAAATCACCAAATCCATGAAGCAGTGTTCCTAACTCCATTTCGATGTTTTCACATTTGGGGCACTGAGGCATAATATCAACCTCAGGTAATTATCAACTTGTGACTCGAAATAGTTTTGCTTAGACTCATTATTACAAAAGCTTTAACAACGGACATCTCACACGCTCAAGTTCGAGGGCCCGTGGCCTAGCCTGGATAGGGCACTAGCCTCCTAAGTTAGTAATCCCCGGTTCGAATCCGGGCGGGCCCGCCATATATTCCGTAGCCAAAATATCCAAATCCTGCTATGATAATACCAGATATGGAGACAAATGGATGAGTGATGAAGATCACCCGCCCTATGATTTTTTGCCTGGGTTAGACCTGAGTGAAGCCTTCTACAAGGAGGCGGTGAAACCTATCATAGACAAACACTTCCCTGATCTTGTTTATTCAGCTGCTCGAATAGGACAGGGTTCTGATGTGTTGGGATATGATACAGCACAATCAATGGATCATGGTTGGGGACCTCAGCTTCAAATCTTTCTGGAAGATTCAGATTATGGGTCTGTAAAGGAGGAGCTCGATGAGGTTCTTCGTCAGAATCTCCCATACGAAATACGAGGATTTCCTACCAACTTTAGCTACCATGATGATGGTACCACAAAGATGGAGATGATTACTAGCGGACCTGTCAACCATGGAATCAAGATTAATACAGTCAGCGGATTCTTCATCGAGTATCTCGGGTTCAATCCTAGTGAAGATCTACGTATCATTGATTGGTTGGTGCTTCCGCAACAGATGCTCCAGAGTATTGCAAATGGACGAGTCTTCCATGATGGCTTGAAGAAACTAGAACCAATAGCGACTAAATTGGAGTATTATCCCCATGACTTGTGGCTATACTTGTTGGCAAACCAGTGGAGAAGGATAGCTCAAGAGGAAGCGTTCATGGGTCGATCTGCCCAAGTTGGAGACGAGCTTGGTTCTCGTATCATTGCAACCCGATTGATTCGTGACTTGATGATGCTTTGTTTTCTGATGGAACGAAAATATGCACCTTACATCAAATGGT
>JABXGU010000474.1 GCA_016550415.1 archaeon
ATGTTGAATAAACCCCTCATGATCAATAATCACCAAAACCGGTATGGGCCGCATACTCCCATATCCTTCATTCATATAAATAGTGTCCCTAGCAACAATCAAGTCTATCCCCTGGTCTTCTCTGAATTGCTGAAGTTTCTCAACTGTATCAGGATAGGGAGCTAAACTAATCGAGACTATCGCGAGATCTTCACGAAACTCGTCATGAAGAGATCTCAGGTGTGGAATTACAGCGACACAAGCATCACACCAAGTTGTGAAGAAGTCTAGGATAACAATCTTCCCTCTGAAGCCGCTGAGGGAAAACTCAACCCCATCAATATCAGTCAGAGTAAAATCAGGGGCAACCTCCTGAGCAACAACGCACATCACCAAAAACGATAGCACAATAGTACCCGCCAGCAAAATGGTCTTCTTCACATTTACTGCGCGACCATTATGCTTCGTTTTTTCGGTCAAAGTGTTCGCCAATAGTGCGTACCGACCTGAATCGGTAGTATTGATACTTAATACACATTTATTAATACTTAATAAACCTTGCCACGTGTACGCACATCACCAACACAGAACAAGCAACTAGACTAATCGAAGCCGGCCTGAGCACATGACAGAAATGGACAGACTGAACTATTCCGTAAACGCAAATACCCCTTCCTTTTTTCGTCAGAATGCTTCATTCGCTCATTATTCGACCGTAAGTACGGCTAAGCGTGTTCCCAAGCCACATGTATGCAAAGCAGAAATCAAAACCTAAAGGTGCACATGCAGAAAAAAGACTACGTTGTTTATGGGTCTATCTTTTGGATTTCTTATTGCCATGTATACTGTTGCTGTAGTGAAGGTTATTGCTGTTATGAAGCCTAGGTTGGGTTCGCAATGTTGTTTGCAGGCCCGCATGTCAGTTTAGGAAGAAGGTGAAAACAATAAGATACAGGGCGTAGCCTATAAGAATTGAGCCGCTGATTGCCCTGATCAAAAATCGTTGCCTATAAGTGATCCTTGCCAGTTTCGACACTGAACCCGCAAAAATCCCAATGCCAATGAAGGGAATGATTGTTCCCAAGCAAAACACAAAGAGAACAAGGGGAAGCACACCATAGGCCAACAAAGGTAACATAGTAACGAGAATAGGGGCAATGCACGGGTCGAGGAAATAGAAAGTGAACCCTAGAAGAAGAAGCCCAGCGTATGTAACGTGTTTTCTAGCCAGTTTTTTGATTAGGGGTTTTGTTTGGAAGGGCGCCTTCAATACCCCTAGCAGATTGAGTCCGAGAATTACTGCAAAAATACATACAATCCATGTGAGGGAATATTGAAGAGCTGGCATGGAAAGGAAGAACAATCCAAAGGCTATTCCGAAAAGCAGAGCTGCAAACACGAAGCCTGTGCCGAAAATCATGACCTTCAGAAAGCTTGCTTTGAAATGCGGTTCCTTACCCATGGTATACGTCAAGACAAAAGACAATAGTATAATCAAACATGGGGAAAACGTTTCGAAAAAGCCGAACGAAAAAGCAACTGCCATTATCGCAAGGGTAGTTATAGAGTCTGAAGAAGAGGGTGCAACGATCTCAATTCTGAGGTCATGGGCATAAACGTTGTCATCAAAGTTAGTTTCGTTCTCAACTTGTTCGGCTTGAGCCTTCAGAGTGTAGTTTCCAGGCGTTTGATTAGTTGTGTTCCAAACAAAGATCATCGGGACTATGTGGTTTGGACCTAAACTTGTAACTGGCAACGTTCCAATTTGAGTTTCATTGCAGTAGATAGCTACATTAAAACTTTCAGTTTCTGTTCCAAGATTCCTTACTGTAATGGTGATATTCAGTTCTTCGCCAACTTCTATGAGGGTGCTGGATTGTTGAACTGTGATTATCCCGACATCATGTCGAATTGTAGGAGGCGTAGATGACGCTCTAACTTCTACAATTCCGTCTTGATACCAATTATCTTCGATATCTGTTTCATTCTGAAGAATGTCTG
>JABXGU010000475.1 GCA_016550415.1 archaeon
ACGTCACATACAAGAGTTGATGCACGCTATCGATGATGGCTATAGGGCTGCCATCATTTTTCTTGTCCAACGGTCCGATGCAAGATTTTTCCGTCCTAATGATCGCATCGACCCTCAGTTTGGAACTGCCTTGCGTCAAGCGGCTAAATATGGAGTAGAAGTCTACGCTTGGTCTTCTTTTCTTGATGAAAAATCTGGGAAAATATCTCTTGGCTCTCCAATACCTATTGATCTATCATAGCCTCTTCCATTGTCAAGTCTAGTAAAGTGGCCAGTTTGGATAACTATCTAATCATAGCGACCAAATTTTTTTGTGGCAGTGACCATTGCTCTGATATTATTCAAAGGGGCTGTTGGAGGAATTTCACAGCCGCTGCTTAATATGTATCTGCCGCCTTCTGCTGCTTGCTTAATGCATTCCCTTGTAGCTTTTTCAACAGCTTCTGGAGTACCATTGAGTAGAAGATCTGTCGGGTTGAGATTACCCATAAGACACACACTACGTCCAACTTCTTGTTTGGCTTTGCCAAGGTTCACAAGATGGTCAATCTCTAATATTCTAGCACCAGTATCGCACATCATATTCAGAATTGGAGTTGTTTGTCCACAGATGTGCAAGGAAGGTATCGCTCCTGCCCTTTCAACTGCTTTAAAGACTTCTTTCAGTTTTGGAGATGCAAAGGTGCTAAACATCTCGGGACTAATGAGGCTTGAGCTTGCTGTTGGGTCAGCAGCCACAATGACATTGATGCCTGCTTCAATATTTGCTTCAGCATATCGAATTGAAGCAGCAGAGGTAAGTTTAGTAATTTCATGAACAAAGCTTGGGTTTCGTAGCGTGGCTAGCATCAACTGGTTCACACCACAAAGTTGACCTGCCAGTGTGAAGGGACCAGGAACATAACAAAAAAGAGGTATTTCATTTTCAACTTTCTTTTTTACGAGAGCTACTGTCTTCATGTGAATGGGTAGGCGGCCTGCAGAATGGGGATCAGGAATTGCTACCTTATCGAGATCACTTGGTGTCTTCACAATATACTCAGCAACTTGTGGAACATCATTCTCTGGAAATCGCATTGTACAGCCCATAGCTTCTGCCAGTAGATTGAAACTGCTTTCCCACCCAGTATATATTGCATCATAACCCAGTTCACTTTGTCCCATCAGGAGTGCCTTTGCAGTTTTTTCTGGGCTGTGGAGCGCTTCGATTAACTGAATGCCTGCTAATTGGGCGGTAGTGTAGGTAATTTGTGGAATTACTGGAACTCGATCCTGCGGTTTGCCTTCAATCGCAGTCATCACACGTTCAAAGGATTTTATCGTCATCTAGACTGGTCTCCAACAAATTTTACTTATTGTTCGATTTCAACTAAATAATCCTATACGCTTCTACACAAGGATTTACCATTATTAGTTGATATTCTATCAGCAGCTTTAAATTTGCACGTGGCGAAGATTCTCTGAGGACTGCCAAAAGAACATCCCATTATCCGGATAGACAGGTCATCGGAGCTAAGACTATGTCTGAAAAACCCTCCCAGTTACCAAAAGGACCAAAGAACCGTTCAGAAGATGAAACACGCCAATGTCCAAACTGTGGAGGCACCAACATCATCACATCACCATCAAAGGAGCTCGTCTGTTTTGATTGCGGCCTTGTCCTACAAAATGATGTCTTTGAACTCGGAGCAGAATGGCGTGAATTCTCCCCTGAAGAACGAATGAAACGGGCAAGGGCAGGACCTCCATCAACCCTTACAATGCATGATAAGGGATTAAGCACAAATATCGATTGGCGTGATGTCGATGCAAGAGGGCATCGCCTAGATGCCAAGCGTCGAGCCGAAATGCAACGGATAAGAAAATGGCACAACCGAAGCCGAGTCTACCAAGCATCCGAACGCAATCTAGCAAGCGCAATGAGTGAGCTCGACCGTCTTGCAGGACAATTAGATCTCCCACAACGAGTACGACAAACCGCTGCACTACTTTACCGCCAAGCTCTCGAAAAGAATCTAATCAGAGGACGCAGCATTGAAGCAATTGTAGCTGCTTGCATCTACGCTGCATGTCGGCGAACTAGTTTTCCCAGAACTCTAACCGATGTGGGAAGATACACTCGAGTTGGTAGAAAAGAACTAGGACGATCCTACCGACTAATTGTTCGTCGTCTTAGCCTTCAAATGCCTGTGACCCAACCAGAAGACTTTGTATCTCGCTTCGCAAATGCCCTTCATCTCACCCAGCGTGCTCAAGCACGGACACTCGAAATCCTAATGGCAGCAAGAAGCAAGGGAATAACATCGGGTAAAGACCCGACTTGCCTAGCAGCAGCTGCTATCTATATTGCGTCGATTCTTGAGGGTGAGCGTCGTACTCAGCGCGAGATTGGTGAGATTGCTCGGGTTACTGAGGTTACTGTTCGTAATCGTTACAAGGAGTTGGTTCGTGCCCTCAATCTTGGCATTGAAGTCTGATTTTTCGGTAATCAATCATCTAATCAATTTGTGTATAAAAAAAGCAAAGGTAATTAAGGTAGACCCGCAGGTTTTCTATTAGTTTACTCTCTCTTGGAAATATGCAGGCGGCTTATTGGCTTTTAACTGCTATTTGAGTCACCGTTCTTCCATGAGAATTAAAAATGTAAAGGTGAGGATAATTCGTTTTCCAAATCTTCTTGTAGCGTTTTCCATAATTTGCATCTTAACTACAACCAGCGTATTACCATTGGCAATTTCTCCAAATTCAACGAATGGAATAAATCTCAGTACAGCTAGTTTGCCGTTTCCATCGAATTCAGGGTCTTCTTCTTTTTCCGTGGATACAGTTGTTCCAAAACCACCACCCACTGAAACCGTGGCAATAATCGTTCAAAACTCATTATATGCATCGATATCTGCTTCAGTTACTCAATATCGCCAAGATCTGAATGACTCTGGATACGATACGATTCTCTATACCCAGGTGCTTAACACACATCAGGAAGTAAAGGGCAATCTCACATATTGGTACAATACATATTCTAACTTTGTAGGCGCTGTGCTTATCGGTCGTCTTCCATATGCTCAATTCTACCATCCTGCTGTTACAGGTTTCTCTGCTGAAACCTTCATCTGTGACCTTTACCTAATGGATCTTGATGGTAGTTGGTGGGACATCAATCCAACTGACACTGTCTATGATAAACACAATGCGTCAATTAGTGCTGATATTTACCCAGAAATCTTCATTGGCCGTATAGATCCCCAAGCTCTTACTTGGGACACAGCAGTTAATTTCATAAATTCGTATCTGGCTCGTGTTCATAGTTATAGGCTTGGCGGTGTGCAACGACAGAGAAGTGCCCTTGTGTATATCGATGACGACTGGACAGGTTACTGGGGAACTCGTTGGTATTGTGATGTAGGTCTTGCCTATTCCACTCGTACACTAGTTGATATTCCCACAACTTGGACTAATGGTTCCGACTGGTCTACAAATCGGATTGTTCAGAACTATCAGTGGACTCACATTACTGTTCATAGTACCGCTACATCACACTGGTTTGGTCCTGGTGGCGCTGGAGGTGAAGGGATTATAGCCTC
>JABXGU010000476.1 GCA_016550415.1 archaeon
AAATATTCTGCTCTACAAATTCTCTAGTGAACCGACCTGTTCCACAACCAATATCCAATAATAACTTATTATCTGAAAGGTCGGTGGTGTCAATGATATCACGGATTATTTCTTGCATAAAATGCGTGGGAACACCACGAGTATCTTCATACTTCTCTGCAACAGGTCCGAAATCAACACGAGTTGGCGGTTTTTCATCAGGTTCTGGCATGGTCTTCTTGGAAAAAAGACATCTTATCTCCTAAAATACTGTTGCTTTTAATCTTCCACAACTTGGAATGAGCGCTTGTCCTGCTGACAAATTATTTGCACAACATGTCGCCCTGAGTAAAGGCACCCAGAAACGCTGCCTCCTGGAACTATCCATTGTCCTGCCATATAGAAATTTGATAAACCTGGGAGACTTCGCTTCAATGTTGTTTGTAGTGCTTTGGATGTCGGCAACCAACCCATATACGCACCACGATGATTCAGTGTATAGCGCCAAAACGTATATGGTGTAGCTACATCAGACATTTCAATTAATTGGACAATACCAGGATAATGTGGCTCTAAACGTTTTAAGACCTCATTAGCTAGTCTTTCTTTTTCAGCTTCATAGCGTGAAGAATCTCCTTGTAGTTCATACCACCAATCCCATTCAGATTCAAGCAGTACTTGCAAAACTGCTTTCCCTTCAGGAGCAAACTTGTCACCATAATTGAAGAAACGAATTCCAAATCCAGGAATTGTCTCATTCCCAACTTTGATGGGTGTCTTAAGCCAAAATAACTTCATCGATGGCTCTTCTTTGAATTCACGATTAACACCAAATGAAATTAGGACAATGGGCTTGATAAGGTCCCACTTATCGTACATTTCCTTAAGCTGCTTGGAAATATAGTTTCCATCCAGCATCTTGAAGATCGTTCTATACCCGTCTGCTGCTGACACTATAAGATCTGCATGATGTTTTTCGCCATTTGCTAGCTGCACTCCCACTGCAGTATTGTTATCGATTAATATTTTTTCAACAGTTGCTTTATAGGTGATTTCACCACCAAGATTCCTGTATCGTTGAACCAAATGGTTGACAAAGTCTTGACATCCATCCCGAAGAATACCTAGCTGTCTATTGGCTAATAACGCAAGAAGCGACATGACAAACCAAACAGGTACCTCTGGCAGGAATAGATTCAGAAAGAATTTCCTTATCCAAGGATCATGAATAGGGGCAGAATCAATAAATTCAGTAACTGATTTGCCTCCTTTTCCTATGAAATATTTTGATGCCCTTCCAAGCCTCCCTAACAATCTGAGTGTAGCAAAGCGTCCTCGAAGTTCAGGAGGCTTCATTAAATCCATATCTCCCATGTCAAATCCTTGGAGCGCTCGTGTACCTTGGATAAGAAATTCAATGGCTCGAGAATCCTCTGGTGAAATTGACTTAAGGTCGGTTTCCAATTGGTCAAGATCTGGAGTAACCTCCAGAGTTCGGTTGTTAGCCTCGTCAACAATAAAACCATAAGTCTTCATGTCAATAGTATGAACCTTGTGAAGGTCAAGTTCCCTGTATAATTTATAGAGGGATTGTCCTGGTCTGTGTCCCATTAGGAAGTGAATGCCTCCATCAATCAGATACCCCTTCCTCTTCCACCAGGCAGCCACTCCGCCTGGTTGAGTGTTGTGTTCAAAAATTCGTGTTCGATATCCGTTCATTTGACCATAACAGCCAGTGGCAAGACCCGCCAATCCCCCACCAATAATAATCATTGACCTATTTGTCAAACCTTATCCAATCCATAAATTCACTACAATTCTTCATTCTTTGGAAATAAACTTTCTAGTCTTTGCACGAATAGTATTTGAATCCATACTAGTCTTTTTGGTAAAAAATCTCAGTTCATCACTATTCGTGGAGTGGGAACTTGCATTGCACTTAATAGTAAATGAGATAACTATGTGAGCTATCAGGTAAGAATTAAAAACCGTTAATGAAAAGATGCTGACAAAGGTGAAATCATAATGCCCTCAAAGCGCGACCCTATTGCATTTCTTAAAATGGAGTATGAGGAACTTGTAGAAAAGGCACTTGACTGGCGCCTACGCGAGCTCCAGGGACCCAGCAGCCCCCGCTGCATGGTAGACGGAAAAGAAGTCATAATGCTCTGCAGTAACAATTACTTGGGATTGAGCAACCATCCCAAACTCAAACAAGCAGCCATTAAAGCAATTGAATCTCATGGCGTTGGCAGCGGCAGTGTTCGCCCAATCGCTGGTAACATGGACTTGCATGAAGAATTGGAACGCCGCCTCGCCAAGTTCAAAAACGCAGAAGCAAGTCTCGTATATCAAACCGGATTCGCAGCAAATGCTGGACTTATCCCCCAGCTAGTAGGAAAAGGCGACCTCATAGTCAGCGACGAACTTAACCATGGCTCCATCATTGACGGTGTCAGACTCACATCTGCAGAACGAGCCATATACAAGCATACGAATATGCCTGACCTCATTCGTGTTATGGATGAAGCCTCTAAACATAAACCCGAATACAGACGGATACTCATCCTTTCAGATGGCGTCTTCTCAATGGATGGCGACGTCGCACCTCTCGACCAAATAGTAAAAATCTGTAAACCCTACGGTGCCATGATTTATGTGGATGATGCTCATGGCGAAGCTGTCCTAGGTGAGGGTGGTCGCGGTATTGTTTCTCACTTTAAACTAACTCATAATGATGTCCATGTTGAAATGGGCACCTTCAGCAAAGCCTTTGGCGTTGTCGGTGGACATGTTTCAGGCAGTCTTTATCTACGTAAATTTGCCCTTAACAAATCACGCACATGGCTTCTCAGTGGTTCTCATCCACCTCCTGTTGCTGCCGCCTGCATTGCAGCCATTGACATCCTAGAAAATGAGCCACGCCATGTCCAGAACCTATGGAAAAACACCCGACGATTCAAGGAAGCACTGAACGATTTAGGCTTTAACACTGGTTTGAGTGAAACACCAATTACTCCAGTGATTATCGGCGAGAATGAAACAGCCAAGAAGTTCAGCAATCGCCTCTTCGAGGAGGGAGTATTTGCCTTGCCCATAATATTCCCCATGGTTCCTCGAGGCACTGCTAGAATTCGGACCATGATGAATGCAGCATTGAATACAGAAGACATTACAAAAGCTATCGTTGCCTTTGAGAAAGTTGGCAAGGAGTTGAATGTTATCTGAGTTGCGACTTGACCTTCTCCACGGTTCGGAGTCCTTTCTTTCAATTCTGAAATATTCCGAATCAGAGCATTTACCAACATTTTGGAATTTAAAGAATTTTCAAATTAAAAAATTAAAGGAGGTTGCTGACTTGTCTGCCTCTGCTGTAATTCGACAATATTTAAGCAGCGATTTGGATGCATGTAGAAAGCTTTGGTTGGAATTGACTGAGTGGCACCGTTCAATATACGAGGACCAATCAATTGGTGGGGAACGAGCTAATCTTTTCTTTGATAAGCATCTAGAAAAAGTGGGTGCTACTCGGTTATGGGTTCTTGAATTGGATTTAAAGGTAATCGGGTTGATCGGTCTCGAATACGTTGGTGAGGAATTGTTTATCGAACCCCTTGTTATTGACTCTAAATATCGCGGTAGGGGCTATGGAACGGCACTTATAGAAAAAATTGTCAATGAAGCTAAAATAATGGGTGAAACCTCCTTAAGTGTAAAGCCAGTTGCTCGAAATCAGCAGGCTATTAAGTTCTTTTTCAATCGGGGATTTTCAAATCTTGGTCACATCCAATTATTTATGCACTTTAAGAAAAAATGGAGAAATGGTCCAAGATTCTTTGATTGTAATTTTAAATTCTAGACTTACTTCTTTGGTCTTTCATGGGAAGCTGTATCATGTGCATTTGAATCAGGTTCTGGATGCACAGAAATTGTTGAAGACAATAGTATTTTCTGCATTAAATCTAGTTAAGTGGTTTCTGTCAATCATTTTTTCAAAGATTGAATGAATTGCAATTAATTAAAATATCATAATCTCCTTGAGACTATAATTCTCCCTAGAGAATTTCATTAATGGAAAAATAGCATTTTGGTGTATGAATAAGATGAAAGTTTCAAAGAGATTTTACCAACTTCTCTTCGGTGTTCTTTTGTGTTTGTTGGTGGTAGGTTCACCATTTATGTCCTTATCACCTATAGTCTCACAAGGAACTCAACAATTAAAGATTGTTTCAAACGACCCTTCAGATAATAGGGTATCCGTTCAAGAATCATTCAGTTCTTCTGAAGAACTGCCCCAATCCCTCGCTACAATGTTATCAAGTCTGACTGAATCTGAAATTACAGCTACTAACATTGAATCAATGCTTACTCAATCCAGCTCCACTGACATAACTGAAAGTGTTCTCGGCACTGATGACCGCGCAATAGTGAGTACAACAACAAGCTATCCTTGGCGCACAATTTGCAAAATTTATATGACACATCCCGGTGGGGGAGTCGGCACTGGCACTGGTTTTCTTGTTGATGACTTCCACATATTAACTGCAGGGCATTGTGTTTACCTTCACGATGAGGATGGTTGGCCATACGATGCATGGGCAGATGAAATGTGGATAATACCAGCTATGAACGGTGGTTACGCTCCATACTGTAACGCCAAGATGGAAACAATGTGGACCTCTGCAGCTTGGATTAGTGGTCCAGATACTAACTACGATTGGGGTCTCGTCCGTCTCGACCGTAATATTGGTGATTATCTTGGATGGATGAACCGTTGGGCGCTGTCAAGTTCTGATGCTAACTATACGAGTACAGTAAATAGTGCTGGTTACCCCGGTGATTTAGATCAAGGATTAAACATGTATTTCGATGCTGACGCTGGGAGAACCGCTACAAGTACATTACATTGGTATTATTGTGATACTGCTGGGGGTCAAAGTGGTATGCCAATCTGGAGGTATGTAAATGGTCAACGGTATGTCCTTACCATTCATACATATGGTAATGATGGTACTAACTCCAATCATGGCACCCGCCTCAGTACATCACTCAACGGCACTATCAACAACTTGCTTAGTACTGATGCTAGTAATCGACCTGATGATTTGCCTGACCTTGTTGACAGGGGTCAACGTTACAGTCTTCAATGGGACGCTATAGATCCGAATTACGGGAATAGATACGGGTCTTTTTCCCCAACGACTGTACCTCCTAGTTCGACTGCGTTTACTGTTCATACTGATATCAGCAATTGGGGTTCTGTTGCTTCTGGCTCCTTCGATGTCACTTTCTATGCATCCACTAATACTATCATCTCTGCTGCTGATTTCGAAATCGGTACGGTAACTATGGGAAGTATTGCTGCTTATGGTTCCACGACAGCTACTTGGAGTGGTACCTTCCCTGCTGGTCTAACCTCCGGTAACTACTATATCGGCTGGATAATCGACAGCGGTAATGATGTAACAGAGCTCGACGAGGCCAACAATAACGGCGTGTACACGACAACTCAAATGGTCAAAAGTACTGATAGCCTTGACCCAACCAATCCCACAAGTTACGGCTCTACTCCTACGGTTGATGTATGGACCACTGATAACACAATTTATGTGTCATGGTCAGGCGCTGCAGATGGTTCAGGTAGTGGTGTAGCTGGATATGGTCTCTACTGGTCCAATAACCCATCTGGTCTTCCATCTGCGGTCATTGATACATCTAAC